>NZ_BAABMO010000015.1:0-88932 GCF_054767435.1 Proteus sp. MB838 | reverse complement strand
TAGCGGAAACGGATAAACGGGTAGACGCAAACGCCCATAATCTTGCTATGCACCAAACCCGGATTGAGGCTAACCGAGATGCGATCAACGGATTAAATCAAGATAAAGCGGATAAAGCACAGCTAGTAGAAACAGATAAACGGGTAGACGCAAACGCTCATAATCTTGCTATGCACCAAACCCGTATTGAGGCTAACCGAGATGCGATAAACGGGTTAAATCAAGATAAAGCGGATAAAGCACAGCTAGCAGAAACAGATAAACAGGTAGACGCAAACGCCCATAATCTCGCCATGCACCAAACCCATATTGAGGCTAACCGAGATGCGATCAACGGGTTAAATCAAGATAAAGCGGATAAAGTACAGCTAGCAGAAATGGATAAACGGGTAGACGCAAACACCCATAATATTGCTACTTATCAAAATAGTATTGATAACAATACGCAGGCGATCGATTGGTTAGATAAAAATAAGGTTGATAAGGCACAATTGATAGAAACAACCAATTTAGTAAGAGAGAATACAGCCGAAATTAATAGTAACAGGGAAGCTATAGACGATATAAAATCGAGTAATATTCTTCAAGAAAATTTAATTAATCATCGCACTGATAACCTAATAAATTTAGAAAAGATCTCTCGAGATGAAGGGGATAAAAGAGTCCTAACTAGTTCAAAAAGTTATACGGATAGTCGGTTTAGTTCGGCTATAAGCTATGCGGATGATAAATTCGGTCAATTAGATAATAAAATTAACCAAACGGAAAAGAAACTCAATGCAGGTATTGCAGGTGTAACTGCCATTTCTTCAATTCCATATGTGTCAGAAAATACTTTTTCATATGGAATGGGAGTAGGTAACTATCAAAATGGTAATGCGATTGCTGCCGGAGTTCAGTTAAAAACTATTTATAATTCGAATATTAGGGTCAATATATCATGGGATTCATCAAGTAATACTGCATTAGGTGTTGGTATCTCTGGGGGGTGGTAATTAAGAGATCACTTTCTTACATTTTTTGAAGGTAACATTTTATATCTACATATTGAATAAAGGAGTTTGATATGCAAAAGAATGTGGTTATTTATTTTTCAGGTTATGGTCATACACAAAAAATAGCTGAACATATTGCAATAGGTGCTGATGCGTATTTAATCAGAATAAATGAAAATGGTGACATTTCTCAAAGTGAATGGAATATCTTGGATAATGCTAAATCTATTATTTTAGGATCCCCAACATATATGGGCGGTATTTCATGGCAATTTAAAAAGTTTGCAGATAACTCCTCGAAAAAATGGGCTGAAGGTAAATGGAAAGATAAAATATTTGGCGGATTTACAATAAGTGCAAGTTTAAATGGAGATAAACAAGTTACATTAATTTATTTACAAACTTTAGCATCTCAGCATCAAGGAATATGGGTTAGCCTTGGAATGCCACCGTCAAATACAACAAAATCAACAAGAGAAGATATTAATTCACTAGGTTCTTCTATTGGTATGTTTGCACAATGCCTATCAGATGCAGGAACTGATTTTATTCCTAAAGGTGATATTATAACAGCTGAAGAATATGGAAAAAGGATTGCTTATATTGCAGATAAGTTATCTAGTTAAACTAATAAAATAAACATATTGAAATTTTTTGTTAATTAATATTGGTTTTATTTTATTAAAAAAGAGTTTAGTTCTATTTTTATAATAATTTAATTTATCCGATTATATTTATATGATTATTATACTCAACTAGTACAAGTTGAGTATTCGTATTCTAGTGATGTATTACTGTCTATTTCGGTGAAGAGGTGATAGAGACGCTAACTACTGCGCTAAGATTATTGCCTTGACTCGTTATGAAAAAAGTTGGTTTAGCGTACTGGCAGAATATCTGATCATTTACGGCTACTCTGAAACTCATGAAAAGTTAGGCATGGTAACACCAAAGATCTTACAGATGATTGCTTTTGGTCTTCTGTTTTTTAAAATCAATAGCCTGATCCTCTCATGAGATATGAGAACGATCGTAAACACTGTAGACAGGCATCAACAAAAATGAGGTCAAAAATGAAGAGCAGATTGTATCTTGGCGTAACACTGCTACTTGTAGCTGGCGTTTGCCAAGCTAAGAATTATGTTATCGCCTATACCGACAATATTCATTCATTACAGGATGCAGTACAGGACAGTGTGTGGACTAAGGCCAGCTTGCTAACGGATTTTAGCTTTCCTTGGATAGATATGCCAGCACCAAAAACTGAATTTCGTGCTCTTTGGACGCCTACATCCATCTGGTTTCGTTTTGACGTTGAGGATCATGATATTCAAGTGGGTAAACAGTTAGATAAGGATGAGGCTGTGCTGGCTTCCGATCGAGTGGAGCTTTTCTTCTCCACCGGTCAGGCATTGCAACCATATTATACTGCAGAGATTGACTCACAAGGTCGGGTGTTCGATGCGAAAGCTGAGTTTTATCGCAAAGTTGATCAGACATGGAACTGGCAGTCATTGGAAACCATATCTAGCTTAACGCCTAATGGTTATAGAGTTGTGGGAAAATTCGATCTTAAAGAGTTGGACGTACTTAAGCTCTGGCAGGATCAAGATCATAAAACCTTGATGTGTGCAATTATGCGTGGGGAATTTAGTGCTGATGGACAAGGTGGACAAAAACGGGAGTGGATAAGCTGGATTAAACCAGATTCTGTAAAGCCCGATTTTCATATACCTTCCGCTTTTAGTACCTGTTCTTTGGTAAAATAGACGATCTTTAGAGAAGTCAGTTATGAAAAAGACAAAGAAATTTTGTGCCACCGCATTGCTCTTCAGTACTTTCAGTGTTGTATTTTATGTGCTTCCAGTGCAAAGTCAGCCAGTGGAGAATACTCTGGTTGTTGCAACCTATAATATTGATGGTAAAGTTTATGGTCGCGCTGCAGAGCAAAGTCGCCTACTAGAAAATCTGAATGTTGATCTTGTTGGACTTCAAGAAGTTAATCATCACAATCGTCGTTTTAAACAATTAAAAAGCTATGACGCATTGGAATATTTTAACAAAGAATATTTTAAGCATCAGTTCTTTGGTGAGATGTCGATCTTTGCTCATGGTGGCTGGGGAATAGCCCTACTTTCTCGGTATAAAATAAGTAATACAAAAAATATCCACTTGGTCAGTGACGAAACCTCTGTTTATAAGGATGAAGTTAACCAAATTTTTGCCAACTACGATCCTAATAATGCGGAGAGTGTGAGAGCATTCGATAGCCTTTATGAACCAGATGGTCCTATGCACAACGGTGCGGTTGCACCTAAATCTTATATTCATGCAGTAGTGAATAAAAATGGTATGAATATTGATGTTTATGTGGCGCATCCTAGTTTTGAATCTATGGCATTGCGCCAGCAACAATTTAAAACGATCCTAGAGGATATGGACAATTGTAATGGAAAATATAAGATCTTGTTGGCGGATACCAATGCGGATCAAGATACTCATGAATTGGATATATTCAGAGCTAATTATCGATTAGCTAATGGAGGTGAATATGGCTGGATTGAGACCTTTCATGATAAAGATCCGATGATGAAAGTACTCAGCATCGATAATATAATCGTTTCAAAAAATATTGAAATATCTGATGTGAAAGCTATTCAATCGACGCTTTCGGATCACTATCCTTTGGTTGCCACGCTAATCCTTAAGTAGTTCTATTATTATGGGGAATAATTTTTTTCCCCATTTTAGCAAGATCTGCCATAAATCTGTGCTCAATATGAACTGTGCTTCAATATGTTTTTTCTTGTAATTTGAGGGAAAAATAACTTATATAGAAATATCATTTTTTCTTAATTGAGATACACTAAATTGATATTTTATAACTATTACGATAGTTTTTTGGCGATAGACTATTTATATTTTATAGAGTCAGTGTAAATTATAAACTTGTTGCCAAAACTATCTCATTTCTAGTATTTAGCTTAATGATTCAAATAAATAAGCATTTAAGAATTCATGACTAAATGAATTATTAAATCTTCTGATGTATTGATATGAATATTTATAAAGTACCTTAACTATATATTAAGTATAGAGATATTAAATTATTTTATTATTAGTAATTTCTAGTTCATGTTGAGGAATATCAAACATCTGCGCCATAAAAATAGAGATAAATATATCTAGTGGCTGATTAGAGCGGGTTAGTTTTGCTTGCATTATTGCTCCTTGCCAACCCATCCAGAAAAAAATAGCCATTTGTCTACAATCAATATTTTCAGCTATAAACTTATATTTTTGTGCTTCTAGAAGATAATTTTCTACCTTTTTCTGCCATCCAGAAATCACATTATTCAGTATTTTATAATAGCTAATGGGTAAATTAACAATCTCTTGTATGAGATTACTTACTAAGCATCCTCGTTGCCAATGATACTTTTCCATTTCTGATTTTATCATGTGACAAAATGCTAATAGTCTTTTGGGGAAAGGTAATGCAGTATAAGACAAATAGTTATCTAGTTGCTTAGAAATAAAGTTGTCATAATGTTGGATGACGACTAAACCAAATTTTTCTTTACTACCAAAGTAATAATAAAATGATCCTTTCGGGATACCAACTTTTTCTAATATCTTACAAATGTCTGAACTGATATAGCCTTTTTCAGCAAACATTTCTATACCACTTTGAATAACTATATTTTTTACATCTGTATTAGGACTATGATTTTTGGGGGGACGTCCTCGTTTCGGTTTGGTGATTTCTGATATCATCATTTTGCTATCTCCACGACAGGGGAGCATACAGGTAGCTTATTAAGTACCTGTCAATGCTGATTATTTTGTTGTGAGAAAAGTCCCTCCCGCTGAAATTTTATGCGGGAGGAATATAACGAATAGCGTGTGTTATTTTGTCATTAGGTCTTGGTTTTGTTTCATTTCAAATCGTGGGGAGACAAAACCATATAGTGTCCATCCCAAGAATGTGGCTAATGCCCCCCACATTACGGCGTCTTCACCAGATGAATACAGAGCATAGAAACTATAAATCGCCCCAATGAATGCGATGATATTACTGGTTCTCGCTTTATGAGGTTCCACTTTGGCGACTTTTTGTAAAATAATCATTGCCGCCATAGAAAGGATGTAAGGAATAATATTAGTCACAACTGCTAGATTGACGAGTACATTAAACTGTTTATTTAGTGATGGGCTGATGGTCATCAGTGACAGTGCAGATTGAATAACAACAATAACTAACATTCCTTTTACCGGGGGCATCAGCTTTGCTAACTGCAGAAAATATTTTTGGAAAATAACCAGAATCCGATGACGCCTTAAATACTTGTGCGATGGTGAACTGCCAGCCAAGTAAAGATCCACAACAAGACATAATCATTAGCGCCATAATGATTTTCCCAACACCTGGGGTAAACATTTGGGAGAAGGCTAAGCCAAATGGCGCGGTAGAGTTTGCCAGATCCATATTTGGCACAATACCTGCGATAACATTTGTTGATACGATATAAATAACGGCTGCACCTAATGTGCCACCTAATACAGCAATAGGAACATTCTTTTCAGGATTTTCAACCGCTTCACTATTGGCACAAGCTGATTCCATACCTAAAAATGCCCATAAGGTCATAGCAATAGAAGAGCCTACGGCTTCAAAGAATGGAAAATTATGTGGATTCCAAGAGTTAATGTATTGTTCAGGATTGAACCACCACCAGCCAATAATTGAAATACCCACAACAGGGATGATCACCCCCCAGACAGTGATGCTGCTTATTTGTCCAGTGATCCGCGCACCACCAAAATTTGCTATTGTGCAGATCCACAATACAACAATCGTTGCAATACAAATACCTAACGGAGTCATTGTCGCATCCATCAGTTCGGCACCATAACCCACAGCAGAAATTGCGATAGCGACATTGGCAATTAACAGGGAAATACCATAGGTATAATTGGCCATAAAATTCCCCGATTTGCCAAAGGCATACTCGGCATACCCTCCCATTCCTCCGCTACGACGGCTAAACATACCGCATTTAGCAAATGCATAGGCCAGAGCCATAGAGCCGACTGCAGTGACAATCCAAGATAAAATAGAAATGGTTCCTACTTCGGCTAGCTTGGTCGGTAACATAATAATACCGGAACCCATCATATTCACCGCAGTTAATATAGTGAGTTGCAATACACTCATTTTATTTTTTGAAGTACTCATCGTTTTACTCTCCGGCTGACGGAGCATGCTTATTCACACTCCGTCACGCATAAATTAATTAACTTAGTGCTTAATTACATAGCCATATGCCCGCAGACGACCGTCCTCATCATTGCGGATATATACACCTTGTAATTCCGGTGAGAATCCCGGGAATAGATTAATTCCTTCTTCTAGCGCTAGAAAATATTGCTGTACAGAGCCACCCCAAATTTCCCCTGGTACTACACACAGTACTCCTGGTGGATAAGGTAGAGCACCTTCGGCGGCGATACGGCCTTCAATTTTTTCCACGGCAACTAACTCCACCTCGCCACGCACAAAAGCGATATTGGCTTCTTGAGGTAACATACTGACTTGTGGGAAATGTGATTTACGGAACATCTCTTTTTGCAGTTGTTTTACATTAAATTTCACATACATATCATGCATTTCTTGGCACAATTGACGGATGGTGTATCCTTGATAACGTGTTTGGTTGGCATGATATACTGATGGAAGTACCTCTTTCAGTGGGGCATCTTGTTCCAGTAATTGTTCAAAGCGAGCAATTTGTGCGACCAGATGCTGCATTTTCGCCATGCTTTCTGCAGGTGTTAGCAGGAATAATATGGAGTTAAGATCGCATTTTTCAGGAATAATGTTATTTTCACGTAGATAGTTCGCCAAAATGGTGGCAGGAACACCAAATGATTCATATTTTCCTGTTTTGGCATTAATACCTGGGGTGGTTAGTAGTAATTTACATGGATCAACAAAGTATTGATTTTTTTCATATCCCTCAAATGAGTGCCAGCGCTCTCCCGGAACAAAATTAAAGAATCGGAGATCATTGGCAATTTCATCAGTATCAAAATCTTCCCATGCACGGTCATCGATAGTTTCTGGAATAAACGGGCGAATATGTTTACAGGATTGCAGGAGTAATTTACGGGTTTCAATCCCTGTTTTTACGCAATTCATCCATAAACGTTTACCTGACTCACCTTCATGCATTTTGGCATTCACATCCAAAGCTGCAAATAATGGGTAGAATGGACTAGTTGAGGCATGCATCATAAAGGCGTTATTGAGACGTTTATGATTTACATAGCGTTTTTGACCTTTAATATGGCGATCTTTTTTGTGGATCTGTGAGGTTTGAGAGAATCCCGCTTGTTGTTTATGTACAGATTGTGTAACTAAGATCCCCGGATCGTTTTCATTCAGTTCAAGTAGAAGTGGAGAACAATCTTTCATCATTGGAATAAACTGTTCATAGCCCACCCACGCGGAGTCAAATAAAATGTAGTCACATAAATGTCCGATTTTATCGACTACCTGACGTGCGTTATATATTGTTCCGTCATAGGTACCTAATTGGATAACGGCTAGGCGGAAAGGGCGCTTTTCATTTGCACGTGTAGGGGCGACTTCTTTGATGAGTTCACGAAGATATTTTTCTTCAAAACAGTGAGCATCAATCCCACCGATAAACCCAAATGGGTTACGTGCAGCTTCAAGATAAACAGGCGTTGCTCCTGCTTGAATTAATGCTCCGTGATGGTTTGATTTATGATTATTACGATCAAATAATACTAGGTCATCTGGTGCCAATAAGGCATTAAGAACGACTTTATTGGAGGAAGATGTACCATTAAGAACGAAATAAGTTTTATCGGCATTAAAGACTTTTGCTGCATGTTGTTGTGCGGCACATGGGGCACCTTCGTGGATCAGCAGATCACCCATAGAAACATCGGCATTACATAAATCAGAGCGGAATAAGTTTTCACCAAAATACTCGACAAATTGGTTACCTAGAGGATGACGGCGGAAAAATTCACCTCCTTGATGCCCAGGACAATCAAAAGCTGAATTTCCTTGTTCAACGTATTTTTTTAAGCTGCCGAAAAAAGGAGGTAATAGACTCTCTTCATATTTTAACGCTGCAGTTTCTAGTTGTTTATTATATAACTCACTATTTTTTTATTTAAATCAATTACACCAGTTAATCGATTAATAATATTAGCAGGGATAACTTCATCTTTATTAATAACGGCAAAAATAGGCTGTTCAAAGCTATTTTTTTCAATTAAATTAAGCTTTCCATTCTGAATGTCATCAAGTGAAATAATAATCACGGCAACATCAGAAAAATCAGTATGTAGAATATCGACACATTCACGGTGGGTTGAAATATAGTCAGACATATCGTAGCTGACCGCTATTTTATAACTTTTCATTTTTAATACCTTTTTTTTGGTAAAAAATTCCCGCTGAAATATTAAGTAAAAATATTTCAGTTTTTATTTTTATAAATGCGAGTTTTTTCCCTCGATAGAGTGTCGAGTTATAAAAATCACGTTTATATTTATGTCATCACGTATAAAAATAATGTATAGAATGATGGTTTTTATAATTTTAGTAATATGTTTTTAGCAAAATTACCAATAATAAGAACTAATTAACTGCACATTACTATGCATAAAAACCAGGAATATGAATGATCAATAAGAATTCATTATAGTCACATAAAATGTGATTTATAATGGTAAAGAGGTTGACTATCCATACGCTGGTAATATGCAAACCACGTGATGGATGCCAATAGAGAGATTATCTTTGAGCGTTGAAAAGATTAAAATCAAAACATGAACGATGTGAAAACATCATTATATGTGTAATACGTCTTATATGTGGCCAAAATCGATTATTATTTTCCATTTTCGCATCCGTTAATTATTAAGACCTATATAACAACTATAAATTAATATAATTAAACACCCGAATTATACTGTGATATAGATCAAAATATATCATTTTAAGAATAGTTTTGTCTTTAATTAATATGTTGCTTGTTAATTATTTGTTGTTTTGTTTTTAATAAGAGAACTTATAATTAATATAGTCGCTAAGTCTATATTATAAATAGCAATATAATAAATATAAAATATTTTCATTATGAATGTATAGGGTTGGTTGTTTGTATAAATATAATAAATATTTTTTATTTTGATTATAAAACTAGTGATAATTGGTGGTCTGATAGCGTTCTTGCTAATCAGTGAATTTAAAAAATGATATGTCACAGTTAAATACATCATCAACACCATTGCCTGCATCACTAAAAAAGCGTGGCTTTTTTACCATATTATTGTGGGATATACCTTGGCAGATTATTGGCATTTTATTGGCTTCACTTTTGTTTAGTTTGGTATTGGAATATATCGGTATTTTCTTCTTTTGGGAGAAAGAGGGAGCGCAACATAGTTACCAAATTATGCTGATTGAACGAACTTATTTTGCTGAGAGTTTTACACAAAGTATATTTGTATTCTCACCAGTGATAACAACAATTTATTGGGTCACTGATTTTTCACAAGGGATACAGGATAATTTGCTGAAGATGTCATTATTCGCTATAAAAACGGGTAATGGTGTTACTGATGGGATTAATGTAGGAGCAATAAAAGCGTTCCAAATAGGAGAACAATATTTACTGGCAACATTCTTTGTTTTACAAATAGTGATAATGCGAGTCACTATTCTCGTGCTATCAATTCCATTGTTTATCTTGGTGATAATAGTCGCCGTTGTTGATGGTTTGGTCAGACGTGATTTACGTCGATATGGTGCAGCTTATGAATCTAGTTTTGTTTATCATCATGCTAAGCGAATAATCAAGCCCGCAATTTATATCCTCTGTGTATTGTATTTATCATTGCCATTTGCAGTTTATCCGAATTTCTTGTTGTTGCCTTCTATCTTTTTGATAGGGATAGCTATTTCTGTGACAATAGGGTGTTTTAAAAAGTATTTGTAGGGATTATTCCTTTTTATTAATTAAGATTAAGATGCGATGGAGTTGCTGATGCCTGAGTTAACAATACGAGAGTGTGGTGAGGAGGCAATTAGATTAACTAATGAGTTATTTCAACAGTCTGAGCAATCTTTTATGGCATATTTATTAAATGAATCAGACTTAGCATGGTGTATTGCAAGTACTAGAAATTTTCCGCCAGAGAGGCAACTTCCTTGGGATCACGCAGGACAAACATTTCAAAATGATAATGGATTTAGCTTTTGTTTTAAGTTTTTAGATATGCAAAATAGGCCTGCTGGAGCCTGCATTTGTGAATATTGCTCTGATAATGTATTGAATATTGAAATGATTCAGAACTTTCAAATTAAACCATCTATTCTTGATGGAAATACGCTTAAGTTTATGCTTTATACCATAGTGTTTTTTCTGTTACTGACACAAGGGACGGGTGTACGGCTCATGTTTCCTATAAATGAAAGTGTTGCAACATACTATGTTGAAAAACATGGTTTTCAGGATTTAACTGGTGATGGTTCAAAAGAAATACTTTACCGCTCAGCAGAAGATTTATTAAATTGGTTTGAGCAAAATAACCGCTCAGTTGATAGTGAGTGATTTATGAGCGATACTATAATGCAATCAACATGGCAAACTAAGGAGTTGGGTATGGTAACCAGAAAAGGAAAATCTGTTACGCCTGAGTCTTCGTTTTTCCAAACGCCACACATTATTCAGACTAGAGAAGATGGAAGTACTGTTAGTACTGTTTGTAGTCGTAGTGGAAAAGAAGTGACCTTTGTTACTCCAAAAGGAAAAAGGATCAGAGCATCACAGAATGAAGTTTTTAATGCTTTATTGAAATCTATAAAATCAGTAAATCATTCATAAAATAAATAGTTATTGGATACAAAAAAAGAGAGTTTAGACTCTCTTTTTGCATATCTATGGTGTAGCTAGTGGTTTTAATTACAAAATTAATTTCTGATTACTCAAGCTCTTGATATTTTCTTACGGCAACAATGTGTGTTGAAGGATTAGCGACTGCCTAATTGATCTGCTTTAATCAAACAAGACACTTTAATAATGGAATATAATTTAACTATTGAAGTGTTGAATGAAAAAACGAACAAACCGAGTTTATACTCTTGAGTTTAAGCAAGAAGCGGTCGCATTAGTCTCAAAACAAGGTTATAGCGTCCCAAAAGCGGCAGCTTCTTTAGGGATCACCGATAAATTACTTTATAACTGGAAAGCAAAATTCGACGCTGAGCAATCCGGTAGTAGCTTGAATTCCGATGAGAGAGCTGAACTATTAAGGTTTCGAAAAGAAAATAAAGAACTTAGGATGGAGAAAGAAATCCTAAAAAAAGCAGCGCCCTCCAGCTAAAGGAAACCAAGTAACGTTTAAAACGATTAAGCAATTATCTTCTCAGTTTCCCGTGCAGAAGCTCTGTAAGTTAATGAAAATAAGTCGTTCTGCCTACTACGCTTGGCTTAAACGCCCAGCAAAATTGATCACCGCAGAACCAAAGCTATCTTTGAACAGAGTCGAAATAGCTTAGGTTACATAACGTGACATAAACGGTTATGCAAAGAGGGCTTTAGCGTGAGTGCTTATGGCGTTCAAAAGCTAATGGCTCAGCTTGGCCTAGTCGTCACTCAGCGTGTTGCTTACAAAGTCACCACAAAACGCAAACACAGTGATGCGGTAGTCGATAATTTGTTAAATCAAAATGTTAATCCTCACGCACCTAACGAAGTGCGGGCGGGTGATGTGACCTATTTAAAAACAGGGGAGGGCTGGGTGTATTTAGTCATCGTGATGGACTTATACTCACGCCGTATTGCGGGTTGACACATCGATAAACGAATGACGGCAGATTTAGTTGTGCAGAACAATTAGGGCATGCCAGTATTACATCGACATTAGAATACTTTGATGAAAGTGTTGATAACTTGCGAGATATACTTGAAGCGGAATTGATGTGATAAGAATAACAGGAGGCGTATCTAGATTTGACAGTGATTAGGAAAGAAAGTAAAAGTGACAAATAAAAAAACAGCCTTGATATGAGCAAGACTGTTTAGTTTAAGAGTTTTAACATAAAGTGACTGTGCCAAATTATATTATTTTTCAACTCTTGTTTGCCCTCTCAGTGATTTAACTCACTGACGAACAAAAGAAATATGGTGCCCGGACTCGGAATCGAACCAAGGACACGGGGATTTTCAATCCCCTGCTCTACCGACTGAGCTATCCGGGCAACGGGGCGTATTAAACCCGATCTCACCGTCTTCGTCAACGTTATTTATCACAAAACTGTTCAATCGCTGTTTTTTTAATCTTATTGATTAATAAAAGACTCTTTTTTTCACAAAATGAGTAAAAAGAGTACTGAAGTGATTTTTGTTGTCGCAGAGCAATAAAGAAAAAATGTAGCGAAGTGAACAAAAGTAGGGCACTGATAACAAAAAAAGCTTACCCAAATTGATTGGGTAAGCTTTATTTTTAAACATAATAATGGTTAACGATAGTTACGTTGCGCGGTGCTTACCTTTTCAAGATAACGCCGTGATTGGTCGGCCGGATGTTTATTGCGCAATGTCGTATAAACTTCCGTCGGTGCTAAGTTGTTAATCATCGTGGCTGCTTTTTTCTTATCACTGTGGAAGATGCGTAACACACTACCCGCACCACCATTATAAGCCTGTATCACCGCATAGCGACGAGAAACGGGATCTTTAATGTCACCTAAGTAGCTATTTTGTAATATCGAGATATACGCTGTACCAACATCGATATTATTCGCCGGATCAAATAAGTAACTGCGACTTGGCTGTCCTGATTTACCTTGCATACGAAATACATCTCGTCCGGCTGTTGCTGGCATAATTTGCATTAAGCCTAGTGCATCTGAGCTACTTACCGCATAGGGGTTGAAGCTGGATTCAATTTGCATAATGGCAAGGATCAGGGAGGGTTCAACACCATACTTGGCCGCGGCTTGTTGTACATAAGGTAAGTATTTATGTGCACGTTTATCTAAGTGGTTAGGTACTAAGTTAATAGTGACATACCAAATAGTGTTCAGCCCTGATTGACGTTTTTGTAATTTATTGGCAATTAAATAATCTGCAAATTTATTTGCTCGCCACTCCCAGCGTATAGGCTGCCCTGTATTATCAAGTACTTGTCCTAATAAAAAAGGCTCTGTACTGTGGGGAATATTATTTACATCAGAGTAGAGGTCGATAGAGCCGGGATCTTCTCCCATAAGCAATGTCGTGACAATCGCTTTATGTAATTGGAATTGAGGCGCGTCACCCCCTAGGGTTTCTATAGTGATGGTACCCGCTTCAAAATTAATATGGCTACGAGTTCTATAAGCGTCCGTATATTTTACGTAGTCTTTAGGGCCTGCGATTAATACTTCCTGCATTCCCCAAATCATCTCGATATTATTGGCAAATTGTCCCATTAATATATCGAAGGCATTGGTGTCTTTGCTGTAATCAGGCTCAAAAGTTTTAGTGGGTTTACTACTACATGAGATGAGTAGAGGGGCGATAATCAGCAAGAGAAGGATTTTTTTCATGGTCTATTGCATCGCTCTGGTGAATAAAACTCCAGAGCCGTAATGGCTCTGGAAAATGGATATTATTTTTCAGGTGGTGTGTAGCCGTCAATATGAACATCGTGGCCTTCAAATAAAAATCTTACCATCTCTTGTTCTAATAATTTGCGATCGTCAGGATTCATTGTGTTGAGTTTTTTCTCATTGATAAGCATGGTTTGCTTTGCCATCCATTGACCCCAAGCTTCTTTAGAAATCTCATTGAAAATGCGTTTTCCAAGCTCTCCTGGATATAACTGAAAATCAAGTCCATCCGCTTCTTTATTTAGGAAAGTACAAAAAATAGTTCTACTCATAATAAATCCTCAAATATCGCCGGTATTAGCTTAGACTAATTGTCTAAGTAAATTTTCTACAGGTGCCGCAAGCCCTACGCTTGCCGGGGTTTGTAAGTTATACCAAAGTCCTTGTTGCGCCTCCATCAGAGAGGTAAACGTGGAGAGTTTTACGCAAATTGGTACTATATCTAAATGAAAATGGCTAAAAGTATGTCTAAATGAAATTAATTGCTCAGTTTTATTATTTTCAAGACCATGTTCAGCTAGCCACTGTTCTAAAAGCATTTTTGTTTCAAACTGAGGAAAGGAGAACAGTCCTCCCCATATTCCTGCTGGTGGTCTTTTATCTAACCAGACCAGATTATCATATTGTAAAATAAGAAAATAAGTTGTTTTTTCCGGAATAGCCTTTTTAGGTTTTTTCCCCGGATAATCCGCCCAACTATGGTGAGCATAAGCAATACAACCTGTATTTAAAGGGCAAAGTTCGCATTTTGGTTTTGTTCGCGTACAAACCATTGCCCCTAAATCCATCATTGCTTGATTAAAATATTCAACCCCTTTGGTTGGGGTGACTTGTTCACTGATTTCCCATAATTTATTTTCAACTTCTTTTTTACCCGGCCAACCTTCTACAGCATAACAACGCGCTAAAACACGTTTTACATTGCCATCAAGAATAGGGTAAGGCTTTTTTAGTGATAGCGATAAAATAGCCCCTGCTGTAGAGCGTCCCACACCCGGTAAAGCACAAACGTCCTCAAAGGTATCAGGAAACTGTCCTTGATGCTTATCTACAATGTGTTGTGCCGCCTTATGTAAGTTTCTGGCGCGGGCGTAATAACCTAAACCCGTCCATAAATGTAGCACCTCATCAAGTGGCGCTTTCGCTAATGCGCTAACATTCGGAAAACGCGCAATAAAACGCTCAAAATAAGGGATCACCGTGGCAACTTGAGTTTGTTGTAACATCACCTCAGATAACCAAACGTGATAAGGCGTTTTTTCTTGTTGCCAAGGTAATGTTTTGCGCCCGTATTTGTGATACCAGTCGAGTACGACTTGCGAGAACTGCTGTGCTTCCATCATATTTTATTTTTAACTCAGATCTGTATAAGGGTAAGATTGCACCACAGAGAGCATAAACTGTAAACACCCTTAATATTTATCTTATAGAGTGATGCTTATATAGGTGACTCTTGCTAAAATTGGCTATCTTTGGATAATGTCGCTTAAATGTATACTATAACGACATTATAACGTTATTAAGTTAATAATTGGCCTAACGACTGACAGTATTAGACATGATCAAGAATGTAATTTCTCCGGAATTCAATGAAGAAGGGCGTGCTTTACGACGCGTTCGTAGTTTTGTTCGCCGACAAGGCCGTTTAACTCCTCGTCAGGAACAAGCATTAGAAAAGCAATGGCCTATCTTTGGCATTGAATATCAACCGGAACCTATCGACTTCAGTCAGGTTTTTGGACGTAACGCCCCTGTTGTTTTAGAAATTGGTTTTGGAATGGGCGCTTCGTTGGTGACTATGGCAAAAAATTCGCCAGAAAATAATTACTTTGGTATTGAGGTACATGCCCCTGGTGTAGGTGCTTGCCTTGCCAGTGCACAAGAAGAGAATATCTCAAATCTGCGAGTTATGTGTCATGATGCGATAGAAGTACTCAATCACATGATCCCAGATAATAGTTTACAGATGGTTCAGTTGTTTTTTCCTGATCCATGGCACAAAGCGCGTCATAATAAACGTCGTATTGTGCAAGTACCATTTGCAGAGTTAATTTTAACTAAATTAGCGCCAAACGGTGTTTTCCATATGGCAACAGATTGGGAACCCTATGCAGAACATATGCTTGAAGTTATGACAAGTGTTGATGGATATCAGAACTTATCAGAAACTCAGGATTATGTACCACGACCAGAAACACGCCCCGTGACTAAGTTTGAACAACGCGGTCATCGTTTAGGGCATGGAGTATGGGATCTTATGTTTAAGAGGGTAAAATAATGGCTAAACAACGTAGTCGCCGTTTACGCAAAAAAATGCGTATCGATGAATTTCAGGAATTAGGTTTTTCAGTTAAATGGACGTTCCCAGAAAATACCCCTATTGAGGAGGTCGACAGCTTTGTTGATGACTTTATCCTTAATGTGATAGAGCCAAATGGGCTGGCATTTGATGCGAGTGGTTATCTGAGTTGGGAAGGCCTGATCTGTCTACAAAAAATTGGCAAATGTACCGAAGAGCATCGTCAATTAGTAGAAAACTACTTAAAAGAAAAAAATATGCAAGATGTACAGACCTCTGAACTATTTGACGTTTGGTGGGACTAATAAAAAGTTATACATTTTTAGCAAATAATCACAAGGGCATCCAACAGGATGCCCTTGTCTGTCTAGGGAATCAGCTGTGACTACAACGTTATCTAACGCATTATTGTCAGATATATTGCAACAAATTCGTCCTTTAATTGGGCAAGGAAAAGTAGCAGATTATATTCCTGCTCTCGCTCAAGTACCTGCTAATCAACTGGCTATGGCCGTGTATACAGTTGATGGTGAGCTTTATCAAGCGGGTATGGCCGATAAACGTTTCTCTATTCAGTCTATATCAAAAGTACTTAGCTTAACCCTTGCGTTAACACGTTATGATGAAGGCGAGATTTGGCAACGAGTAGGCAAAGAGCCTTCAGGATTACCTTTTAATTCGTTAATCCAGTTAGAAATGGAAAAAGGGCTACCACGTAATCCTTTTATCAATGCTGGAGCGATAGTGATTACGGATATGTTGCAATCGCGATTAAGCGCGCCAAAACAGAGAATGTTAGAAGTTATTCGTGCACTGACGAATACAGCTGATATTTGCTATAACACCGTTGTGGCAAAATCAGAGATGGAACATTTAAGTCGCAATGCTGCCATTGCCTATCTGATGAAATCGTTTGATAATTTTGATAATGATGTTATCACCGTATTAGAAACCTATTTTCACTATTGCTCGATTGAAATGAGTTGTGTAGAGCTTGTTCGTTGTTTTAGCTACTTAGCGAATCAAGGAATATGTGTTGGAAGTAAAAATCAGATTATTACGCCAAGACAAGCCCGACAAATAAATGCGTTAATGTTAACTTGTGGTATGTATGATGGTGCGGGAGAGTTTGCTTTCCGTATCGGTATTCCCGGTAAGTCTGGGGTGGGAGGCGGTATTATTGCTGTGGTTCCTGATGCCTTTACTGTAGCAGTATGGTCACCAGAGTTGGATAAATCCGGTAACTCATTGGCGGGGTGTGCTGCCCTTGAATTATTAGCAAACAAAGTAGGGCGCTCAATATTTTAAGTGGCTGTAGACGCCAATAATGCGCAATGTTAGGTAAAAAAGTAGTTCAATACGCTTCTAGGAGAGCGATTATGGGATTTAAAAAGTTGGTCGTTGCATTGGTTTTTGTCGCAAGTTCAGCCACTGCTGCACCCAGTTTTGACTGTGCTGTCACGCCAAAAGATGATTTACGTATTACACCTGAATTTGTTGAAGTGACCGGCTCTAATGGTTTACTTGTTATTTATCCCGATGGCACGTTACTGCGCGATGAAAAGAGCGTCACACTAACCCCTGAGCAACAAGCTATTGCGAAAAAATATCAAGCGACAGTTAGGCAAGATATTCCTTGGTTAAGAAAAGAGACGGGAATTAAATTACAAGAGTCAAGAAAAGTACTGGATAAAGTTGTTATTGAAGCCTTTGGGCAAGATAGCCGTGTTTTAAAGCGCTTAAGTGACTTAGAAAAAAATCTTAATCAACAAATGGATACTGTTATTTCGCTCAAGCCTGATAATGTCACATTCCATGCTCAAGCGATTAAACAGGTCGAAACCAAAGGGCGAGAAATAATTGAGAGTAGCCTTGGGGGGATGTTGCAAGATAGCATTAATGAATTAGGTCAAAAACAATTACTAGCTGCTGCGAGTGGTGATAGGAAAAAAGCCTTAAGTGGATTATTAGGTAATCTTGATGGTTTTCAGCAAATCATCGAAAAAGAATGGAAGCAACAAGAAGCTTCATTTAATCAATTTGGGCAGCAGGCGTGTAATAAAATCACCCAAATGGAAAACCAACGTGTCGAATTGATAAATTCACTAAACAAATAGCTTTATCCTTACAGTAAATAAGAGTTATAGATTGTTGATTCACAATAGTTGAAAATAACAATGAAAATCATTCTTATTCAATTGACATGTAAAGTAAGCTGTTTAGAATGCCCTGCTTAAGTATTCCACTTAAACAGGGCTAAATTCATGAAAAAGATCCTTGCGTTAGTTACTGCCTCTCTTCTGTCAGTTAGCAGTTTTTCTGCATTAAGTAATACCTCAGTTACATACCAGCCTAATCAAATTGTTGAACAGCAAAATGATAAAGTTGTTATCAAGCACCTATTAGGTGAAACCGCAGTATCTAAAAATCCGTCTAAGGCTGTACTATTTGATTTTGGTCTATATGACTCTTTAGTTGCATTAGGTTTAGCGGATAAAGTGGTTGGTTTACCATTAGGAAATGCACCTGAATATATTAAAGGGCGTATTGCGAATGATGTGGCTAATGTTGGGGGAATGAAAGCCCCTGATTTTGAGAAACTCGCTGAGCTTAAACCTGATTTAATTATTATTACCGGTCGTCAAGGCGCTTCTTATGAGAAACTCACAAACATTGCCCCCACGATTAATTTAGGTACAAATAGTGCGAATTATCTTGATTCAGTGGAAGCGAATATTCAATTAATAGGTGAATTATTTGATAAGCAACAAGCTACTCAAGCACAATTAGCAACATTGAATACCGTGATTGAACAGGCTCAGAAAAAAGCGGCAGGATCAGATAAAAAAGTGTTGGTCTTACTGCACAATGCAGGCAATTTAATGCCCAATAACCAAAGCGTGATTTACGATGTGGTTAAAGCGAAGAAAGCAGAATTACCACCTGTTGCTGAAGAAGAGAAAGGCAAACGTCGCGTGGTTACTTCTGAAATGATCGCCAAAGTAAATCCGGATGTTATTTTTATTATCGATCGCAGTGAAGCCATTGGTGCCGGTAAATTAGAGAAAAACACCTTTGAAAATGATGAAGTGAAAACAACTTCTGCTTATAAAAATGGTGGTATTGTTTATCTGCAATCTGATCTTTGGTATCTCTCTGGTGGTGGATTAGAAAGTCTTACTCAGCAAATTGAAGCGGTGCAAAGTGCACTTTAAAATCAGTGATAGTGGTTATAAGCGCCGATAAATAAATTATGCCCATAGTGTAAATGAACAGTATGGGCATTTGTTTATTGACGAAATAAGTGAATTTTCGTATTAAAGAAAGAGTTCAAGTAATGAATTAAGAAACAGTTTACCGTGGGGCGTTATCTGCCAATGGGTTTCTGTTTCACTGATATAACCTAATGCGAGTGCCTCATCAATTTGTCTACGGATAGTCTCTTGTGCAAGCCCCGTGTAGTCGCTAAAATCTTGCCGAGGAAAAGCTTCTAATAACCGAAAACGGTTCATAAAAAATTCAAATGGACGGTCATCATTATCAACCCAATTTTGCTGGTGAAGATAACGTCCTGCCATAAAACCTTTAGGATGTTTGGTTTTTACCGTTCTCATAATTCGGCCATCGGCAAAACTTATTTTTCCATGAGCACCACAGCCAATACCTAAATAATCCCCAAAACGCCAATAGTTTAGGTTATGTTGACATTGAAAACCTGGCTTACAATAAGCCGATGTTTCATATTGTTGATATCCTGCTGCGGTAAGTAATTTGTCACCTTCAGAAAAAATATCCCACAACATATCATCATCAGGTAATTTAGGCGGACGGGAGCCAAATTGTGTATTGGGTTCAATAGTTAATTGATACCAAGAAAGATGTGGGGGAGATAAAGCGATTGCTTGCTGTAGATCTGAGAGTGCTTGAGATAATGATTGGTCAGGTAAGCCATGCATTAAATCAAGATTAAAGCTACGTAAGCCTAACTCTTTTGCTAGTCTCGCGGCATTTTTAGCTTCATCGGCATCATGAATGCGTCCTAAGCGGATCAGTTTATCATTACCAAAACTTTGTACACCAATGGATATACGGTTAATTCCCGCACGTTGAAAACCGGCAAATCGTTCAGCTTCAACCGTACCAGGATTGGCTTCCATAGTAATTTCAGCATCAGGAGCAACGGCTATGCGCTCTTTTACGCCATACAGTAAATCAGCCATTGATTCAGCACTTAATAGGCTTGGCGTGCCACCACCAATAAAGATAGTTTGCACTTCACGAGAGCCAACATGAGTAAGATCAGCATCTAAATCATTGAGCAGATGTTGCACATATTCCTGATGTGGAACTTCGCCTTTTAAGGTGTGAGAATTAAAATCACAATAAGGGCATTTTTGTACACACCAAGGAATATGAATATACAAACTTAATGGTGGTAACTTAAGCATTCTTAAGTGCATCCAACATTAGTTTTAGTGCTTTACCACGGTGAGAGTATTGATTTTTTTGCTCTCTGGTTAACTGTGCCGCAGTGCAATTTAGCTCAGGGATAAAGAAAATAGGATCATAACCAAATCCACCATCACCCTGCATTTCTTGAGTTAACACACCTTGCCAAATACCATGGAAAATTAGCGGAGTGGGATCGTTTTCATGGCGTAGATAAACTAACACACAGTTAAACTGAGCTTGACGTTTCTCTGTGGGAACATCTTTCATTGCTTCGAGTAATTTATCTACATTTTGCTGATCGGTTGCCTCAATACCAGCATAACGAGCAGAGTAAATGCCCGGAGCACCACCTAATGCATCAACCGAGATCCCCGAATCATCAGCTATAGCCGGTAAACCTGTTACTTTGGCAGCATGACGCGCCTTAATTAGTGCGTTTTCTACAAAAGTAAGACCTGTTTCTTCAATTGAGCCAACACCTAGCTCAGTTTGTGCGACAATATCTAAACCAAAATCAGCGAGTAATGAGGCTAACTCTGTTACTTTACCGGGGTTTCCAGTAGCAAGAACCACTTTTTGCATATTATCTTCCTTAGTAAAGTGTCATGTTGATTAGCCACTGTAAAACATCTACACGTAAATAATTAAGGGCATAAAGGATCAGGATAACAATCATGGCTGAGAAATCTAATCCTCCCATTGCCGGAATAACACGGCGAATAGGGGCCATTAAAGGCTCAGTTAATTGGAAGAGCAGATGATCGATAGGATTACGTCCTTGACTGACCCAACTGAGAATTGCACGGATGATAATCATCCAAAAAATAATCTTACCTGCTGCGGTGAGTAATTCAATAAATGCGAAGGGTAGGACTAAAGAAAACGGAATAGCACCACCTGCTCCGGATAAGTAAGAAGGGAGGATAATTTCTAATAACACTAAAACATATGCCAAGATGACCGAAGCTGTATCAATAGAGCCAATAGAGGGGATAATTCTTCTTAATGGACGCACAACAGGTTGGGTAATTTTAACCACAAATTGTGAAAACGGATTATAAAAATCAGCTCTTACACATTGCATCCATACACGAAGTAGTAGCACGGAAATATAGAGTTGAATAAGAGTCAGAATGACGAAATTTAAAAAGTTCATTAGTTGGCCCTGATGAAATTAAAACTGTTTTTCCATTTCTTGCGCTCGTTTAATCGCCGCTTGCATCGCTAAAGCAACATTCTCAGGTAATTTACCTGCATAGAATTGTGCCAATGCTGCAGCTGTTGTGCCACCTTTTGACGTTACTTGTTCACGTAATGTTGAAAAAGGTAAGCTATTTTGTTTTTCAGCTAATGCAGTAGAGCCACTGGCTGCTTGTTGTACAATAGCTCTTGCTACGTCGGCTGAAAAACCTAAGCGCTCGGCTTCTTGTTGCATAGATTCCATAAACAAGAAGAAATAAGCAGGCGCACTACCCGCAACGGCGATAATATCATTGATAGCTGATTCTTGCTCTACCCAAACCGTCGTACCGACACTTTTCATTAACGCATCAGCAAATTGTTTATCTTCAGGGGTAATAGTGTTTTGAGCAAACATACCGCTTAACCCTTTGCCAACCAGTGCTGGGGTATTTGGCATGATGCGGATCAGTCGTAGCGAAGTGGCTAAATAATCATTATAACGAGAAGCTGGAATACCCGCGGCAATGGTTAGCACTAATTTTTGACTGAAATCGATATGTTGTAATGGCTTACAAACTTCAGCCATCATTTGCGGTTTGACGGCTAATACGATGACATCGGCATTTTCAACTGCACTGATGTTGTCGCAAGTACTCTGTATGGCAAACTCTTTTTCTAAAGGCTCACGTCGAACCTCAGAAGGTGAACTTACCGTAATGTTTTTTGCGGGATAACCACCATTAACCAGTCCTGCAATAATAGCGTGTGCCATATTTCCGGCACCAATAAAAGCGATATTGCGATGTTCCATACTAAATTTAACCTCTTTTTTATTTATTGGCGTAATCACGAGCGCCAAAAATGGCCGTTCCAATACGTACCAGTGTTGAGCCACAGGCAATTGCTGCTTCCATATCACCAGTCATTCCCATCGACAATGTATCAATATCGGGGTACTGATTTTGTAACTGTTTAAATGCCTGATGCATTTTCTCTAGTACCTCGACTTGCTTGTTATAGTCATTTTCTGGGGCAGGAATAGCCATTAGTCCGCGCAGTTTGATCCCTGGCAGAATGGATATTTGTGCTGCAAGGCCATCAAGCTCGGTAAGAGAGATCCCTGATTTACTGTTTTCATCACTAATATTTATTTGGATCAAAACATTGAGTGGCGGTAACGTAGTTGGACGTTGAGCACTTAATCTTTGCGCTATTTTTAATCTATCTATGGTATGGCACCAGGCAAAATGTTCAGCAACAAGACGTGTTTTATTGGACTGCAATGGGCCAATAAAGTGCCAAACTAAATTTTTGTTTTCAGCAAAATAGCTGATTTTATCTACACCTTCCTGCACATAGTTTTCACCAAATTCAGTTTGTCCACATGCAATTGCTTTTTCGATATCGCTCACAGGCTTAGTTTTACTAACTGCAAGTAGAGTTATTTCGTCTGGAGAACGCCCGCATTTTTGCGCTGCGGTGTCAATGTGAGACCTGACATTGACGAGATTCTGTTTAATAGTATTCATGGCAACTCAGGAGATAATAAGATGAATATGGAAAAATTAATTATATATAGTGTAAAGCATAATGCTTCCGATCTGCACCTTTGTTGTGGCGATGTGCCACGATTACGGATCAATGGCGTACTTTATCAACAAAATCAATGTAAACCTATTACTTCTGATACGCTATTCAAATGGATAACACCTTATCTGACCACAGCGCAATTGCAATTTTTTGGTAAGGAGGGGCAAGTTGATACGGCGATAACTCTTGCTGAGGGGCAGCGCTTACGAGTGAATTTATTTCGCCAACAATTAGGGATATCCGCAGTACTAAGAGTGATAAATTCACAACTCCCGACATTAACATCACTACGCGTACCAAAATCAATCACTGCATTATTAGATAATGTTTCTAATGGACTCATTTTAGTGACGGGAGCAACAGGGAGTGGTAAATCATCCACATTAGCGGCGATGATTGATTATCTCAATCAGCATAAGCGTCAGCATATTCTTACTTTGGAAGCGCCAATAGAGTTTATTTACACCAATAAGCAAAGCATTATCCAACAACGTGAAATAGGGCGCGATGTACAAAATATAGCGAGTGCAATAAAAGCCGCATTACGTCAAGATCCCGATGTAATTATGCTAGGGGAATTAAGAGATCTAGAAAGTATTAAAATGGCATTAATTGCGGCTGAAACGGGGCATTTAGTACTAGCAACATTACATACGCAAGGCGTTGTTCAAACGTTAGAGCGTGTCACTAATGTATTTTCATCCAATGAACGAAAATGGATCTCGGCACAATTAGCTGGGAGCTTAAAAGCAATTATTTCTCAGCAATTGGTTCCAGCAACACAAGGCGGGCGTGTTGCCCTGTTTGAAGTGATGTATATGACGCAGGGGATTGCACATCTGATCAGAGAAGGGAAATATCATCAAGTGACGACATTAATGCAAACTGGGTTTGAATATGGTATGCAAACCTTCACTTTAAGTCGCCAACAACGTCAATATGAAGGTTTGCTCAATGAGCACATCAATGAAGAAAATTAATACTGCCGTTCAAACCAGCTTTCTAAAATAATAACGGCAGAAGTTGCATCAACACTGCCTTTATCTAAAGAGCGATACCCCCCTTGTTCAAAAAGGTGAGCACGGGCTTCTACTGTGCTAAGGCGCTCATCATGTAAGGCGATTTGTACGCCAAAGCGTCCATGTAAGCGATTAGCAAATTTTTTGGCTTGGGTAGTCACTAGCTGTTCTGTGCCGTCCATATTAAGAGGCAATCCCACCACCACTAAATCCGGCTGCCATTCTTTAATGATTTTTTCGATTTGACTCCAATCTGGAATACCATCTTTAGCTTTAAAGGAGGCTAATGGCCTTGCTGTCCCTGTGACTTCTTGACCTATTGCGGCTCCAATACTTTTGGTGCCAAAATCAAACCCCATTACCGTTCTATTTGACATTATGCATGACCAGCCGTTGGTGAAATTGTGTGGATATCGATACCAATTAGTTCGGCGGCTTTATGCCAACGCTCTGCAATTGGGGTATCAAAAATGATTTGTGGGGTTGCTTCAACGGTAAGCCAACTATTTTCTAAAATTTCTCTTTCGAGCTGGCCTTTTTCCCAACTGGAATATCCTAATGAGACTAAGGTTTTTTCAGGCTGTCTTGCTGTGCCTAATGTTTCTAGCACATCTTTTGATGTGGTGATCATGGTGCTATCGCTGATTTTAATACTTGAGCTAAAACCAGAAACAGGGGTGTGTAAGATAAAACCATGCTCTTCCGCTACAGGGCCACCAGACATAACTGGTTTTTGTAAGCTAATCGCACTATCTCTATCTACTGAGAATATCTCCAACTGCTCTAAGACACTTTCAATAGAGATATCTTCAATCGGCTTATTAATAACTAAACCCATTGCACCGTTTTCATTATGTTCGCAAACATAGACGACCGAGCGTTGAAAGAGCGGATCGCTTAATGATGGCATAGCAATAAGAAAATGGTTGAGTAAATTCATAATAGTAATACTGTTCTCTGATTGTTTTTATTAAAAAACCTAGCCCTATTGATAATGTTTAATATAAGGGCTAGGTAAAGACTTTTAAACCTTAAAACACATCGTTTAAAAATTAGTTTTTCTTGTTAAGGCGAGCTTCAATAGCATCCATTAACATACCTGTAATAGAAACCTCAGGATAAGCTGCTTCAATCTCACGTGCACAAGTTGGGCTTGTAACATTAATTTCCGTTAAACGATCACCAATAACATCTAATCCAACAAAAATAAGGCCTTTTTGTTTTAAGATAGGTGCTACTTGGCGTGCAATTGCCCAATCGCTTTCTGTTAATGGGCGCGCTTCTCCACGGCCACCTGCAGCTAAGTTACCACGGGTTTCCCCTTTGGCAGGGATACGAGCTAAGCAATAAGGAACCGGCTCTCCATCAACCACCAGAATACGTTTATCACCATCAACAATTTCTGGTAAGAAATTCTGTGCCATACAGAAACGGTGACCGTGCTCTGTTAAGGTTTCGATAATAACACCGACGTTTGGATCATCTTTTTTCAGGCGGAAAATAGAGGCGCCACCCATACCGTCAAGTGGTTTAAAAATCACATCACCATGTTTTTCATGGAAAGCACGAAGGTGTTTGGCTTCTCGAGTGACTAATGTATTTGGCGTTAATGAAGGGAACCATGCTGTAAACAGTTTTTCATTACAGTCACGTAAGCTTTGTGGTTTATTAACAATTAAAGTCCCCATATCTTCAGCACGTTCAAGAATATAGGTAGCATAGATAAATTCGGTATCGAATGGGGGATCTTTACGCATTAAAATGGTATCAAGGGAGCCTAACGCAATATCTTGCTCTTGACCAAATTCAAACCACTTTTCAGGGTTTTCTTCCACACTTAACAGACGTGTGTGTGCACGGGCTTCACCTTGATTAAGATAAAGATCGTTCATTTCCATATAATGGATTTCCCAACCACGGCGCTGTGCTTCGAGTAACATGGCAAAGCTGGTATCTTTTTTAATTTTGATGGATGAAATAGGATCCATCACAATACCTAATTTAATCATTATTTCTCCTTTATCCCAGATCGCCGAACCGAACCTGCAAAGCGGTGATTGCGGTGAGTGCTGTTGTTTCAGTTCTTAATACACGAGGACCTAATAAAATATCAGTAAAATGGTATTTTGCTGTCATGGCAATTTCTTCAGGGGATAATCCCCCCTCAGGGCCAATTAATAGTCGTACTTTTTTAACTGGAAGTGGCAAGGTATTAATACTTTGGCTTGCTCTAGGGTGTAAATTAAGTTTTAAGCTATCATCCGTTTGGGCACACCACGCCTCTAATGACATCACCGGCATAAGCTGTGGAATTTTATTTCTGCCACATTGTTCACAGGCTGAGATAATAATTTTTTGCCATTGCTGATGCTTTTTTTCTAAACGACTAGGATCTAGTTTAACACCACAACGTTCAGAGATCAGCGGAGTAATGGTGTTAACACCTAATTCAACGGACTTTTGGATAGTAAACTCCATTTTCTCACCACGTGAAAGTACTTGGCCTAAATGAAGATCAAGTGGGGATTCTCTATCATCCATTTGTCCTTCATTAATCTGCACAATCACTGATTTTTTGCTGCTTTCGATAATATCAGCATCAAATACTTGATTGGAGCCATCAAAAAGTGCCAGTTTTTGGCCTTTTGACATTCTTAATACTCGTCCAACGTGATTTGCAGCTTCTTCTGCTAATGAAGTTTGTGTACCTGCACTGAGTGGCTCTGGATGATAAATGCGAGGAATACGCATAACGTGAAACCCTTACGTAAAATGTTAACCATGATAAACAAGATATTGTGATATGCATCATACGCATGCCATTAGCTCATGCAAGTTATCAGGTGGCTTTTTCTATCATTATAGCTGGATTTTATTTGCGAGATTTGTCGTAAAACTTCATGTTTGCAATATGATAAAACAACCATTGCTTGGAAGTAATAGCATTCTATTTTAGAGTCCTAGATTAGGAACTCGCAAATATCAAGGATAGATATTTATGTTATTACCGCAAAACATCATGATTACAATGGCCTTTTTTACCTTTTTAAAAGGGTGTAGCGATTATTTCTCTACCTCTGTTTTAGCACGCCTCTCACCTATTCGTTATCAGCAATTGTGGCAAGTCTATTTAATTGTCTGTTTTTATTGGTCTTTTACTATTTCTAATTATTCGTTATTAATATTATTTCTATTGTTTAGTTTTTACCTCTTAACTCTCTCGTTTTTCGATGCAGATTATCTTCAGCTACCTGATAACTTAACTTTTTGGTTACTTTTCTTTGGAATTACGCTTAATTTAACGCCTTATGGCGTGATTTCTTCAACTTGCTCTTTTTATGGCTGTTTAGTCGCAAGCTTGTTTTTTTATAGTATTTATTGGCTCGGTTATTGGATATATCAAGAGACTATTTTGGGGTTGGGTGATGTAAAGCTTTTTAGTGCCATAGGCGCTTGGTGTGGAATAGAACTATTACCTTATATCCTCTTTTTCGCTGCACTATTAGGGATTGTTATTTATATGCTTATTTGGGCTTTTACTAATGTGAAGATAAAGCAGATTGCCTTTGGCTCTTGCCTTGCATTTTCAGCGATAGTTGTTTTAAGAGTAAAGACAATAATAATGTATTGAATAGGCTAATATTTCTTGCTGAATATTAAATAAGAGTGAGGTGTAGAATTTGTCTACACCTTCAAGTCTCTATCATTATTTACTCTATTTTCAGTAAGGTATTACAGCGTTTGTTTTAGAAAAGAAGTCCAACTTTTTGTATCGCCAAAATAATTCTCTACTGGGATCAACTGGTAGGTTTGGTTATCTTCAATACATAGCGTTGGGAAACCACGACCATTTACTTGATGCATTAATTGTTGAGTTTGCTGTATATGTTGAGTTATTTCATACTCATTTACTTGCGTAAATAGCGTCGAAAAAAAGGTGATATCAAACCCGAGTTTTTGTACGATAAAAAATAGCACATCTTTATCACTAATATTTAATCCATCAAGATAATAGGCATCTTGTAACGCTTTTAATAACATAACATCTCTATCGCCCATTTTTCTTGCTACCAATATCGCTGCAATTGGCATCAGTGAGTTTAATGTCATCTCTGTATTGGCGAGGTTATTGCGGTATTGCTGACTAAAAACTTGCCCCGATAACTGGCTAATACGTTCATCGATAGGGGTTACATGCTCTTTCCATGCATCGCCCCCTGTCACTTTTCTTGTCGGGGTAAATAATCCCCCACCATGTAGCGTTAGTACATGTGGGTATTCGTGACTCACTACTTCAATAAGTGGGGCAATGCCGTAGCACCACCCACAAAGTGGATCGTAAATATAGTGCAGCTTTTTGGTGCTATTTTCTTGGTTCACATGGCTTACTGAGGCCATTTCATCTCTCCTTTAAGGACTTTTGCGCTAAGCTCTAAACTCGATTTATCTGCTAAGTCAGGATAACTTTTTTCCATCGCTGCAATAAATTGTTCTGAGTTTTGAGTTTCAGCGAGTTTAGTTTCTGCCTCTTTAAGGTAATTCATTGTGAAATCAACAGAACGCATATCATAATTACTTTTTGGAACATAATGTCCCGGAATAACTGTTTTAGGTGATAACGTTTTAATCTGTTGTAACGCTTCTAGCCAATATTGGCGTTGTGCTTTAGATTGAGTATCTGCTAGCCACACATGAATATTTTCAGACAGTATTACCCCACCCATAATAGCATTCAGTTTTGGCACATAAACATAGGTTCTTTCTGGAGATTGGCTATCTAATCCTTTGATATAGAGTTTTTCACCTTCAAGAGAAAAACTATCACCAGTAACGACTTCAGGAATGATAACTTTTTTAGGGGCATTGTCTTTGAGGACAGGCCCCCAGTAGGCAAGTTTTCCTGCTTGGGTTTCATTAATGATTTTGACGGTGGGAGCTGAGGCAATCACTTTAGCATTTGGAAATGCTTCAGTAATGACATCTAACCCAAAATAAAAATCGGGATCAGAATGGCTGATATAGATATAAGTTAAATTTTTCCCTGATGCTTTAATTTTATCGACTAAGGCTTGAGCATCATTTTTTTGGAATTGAGCATCGATTAAGACAGCATCTTTATCACCATAAATGATTTCAGATGAAACAGGGAATACACTGGCATCACCGGGGTTGTAGATATCTAATGTTAACTCTGTTGCCATAACAGAAGTGGCGAAAAACGCAGTAGTTGCAAGTGTTAAAGGAAGTAATTTTTTCATCTTTATTTTCTCCATCATATTGATGCGTTCTATAATAGGTTGCATGAAATGGGAGAAAAACCCTGTTTTGGTGAATACATTGTTGCATAAATCGAGCAAATAATATGGACAAAATTAAAGCATCAGAGGTTTTTGTGACCATCGTTAAGCAAGGTAGCATGATTAAAGCTGCTGATTATCTAGGTATGTCTAGAGCAATGGTGACGCGCTATCTTAATGAAATGGAGGAGTGGGCTGGGGTGCGTTTGTTGCATAGAACAACCCGTAAGCAGAGTCTGACTTCCGTGGGAGAATTAGTTTATCAACAAAGTTTACAACTGCTAGAGATGGCCGAGCGTATTCCCGCGAATATTCCCAAAGAGAGTCACCAAATCAGTGGGCTGGTGCGTATTACAACGGCACAATCACTCGCTAATTGTGCATTATCTGTGGCTATAACTGAATTTATACAACTTTATCCTCTTATTGCAGTCGATTTGCAGATATCTAATCAGACAGTCAATCTTATTGAAGAGCGTATTGATATTGCATTGCGTATTACCAACCATTTAGAGCCTAATCTGATAGCCCGCCCTTTAGCAAAATGTCTTTCTGTGGTTTGTGCTCATAAAGATTATTTAGCTAAACATGGTATCCCTAACACGCCGGATGATTTGACTTATCATCAATGTCTCACATATCGCTTTTTTGGCAGTAGCTTGTGGGAGTTTAGTTTAGGTGATGAGCGTTATTCTGTTCCTGCAGGTGGTAATTTAAGTGCCAATGAGTCGGTTGTGTTATTGCAAGCCACTTTGCAAGGTGCCGGAGTCTCCTTACAACCTTACTGCTCGGCAAAACCCTATCTTGAACGGGGTGAGTTAGAAATTTTGTTAGCGGATTATCAGCCACAGCCTATGGGAATTTATGCCGTGTTAGCGAGCCGACAAAATATGCCCGCAGCCGTGCGTGTTTTACTGGATTTTCTGGTTGACTGGTTTGCCTCTTCGCCTCATTGGTTGTCATTATCGGGTGAACGCGTGAGTTAATTGTTTTGGATAATTGGCTAAAGTGGTTTTCATCACATCAATAAAATAGCGCACAAGTTGTGATGAGGGGCGATGAGATGGTGTGATCAAACTCACCGTAAATGGAATGGTAAAACTCAGTGGCCGTATACAGAGATCACTATATTGATAATCAAGGGCAGTAATAGGGTTAACGATAGAAACACCAATGCCTTTACTCACCATGGCACAAATTGAGGCCGCACTTTGTGTTTCCATGATCAATTGTCGAGTGATCCCCTGTTTAATAAACATAGCATCAATAAGTTGTCGATAACTATCATTAGCAGATAAGCTGATAAAACGAGTTTGATGAAAGTCTTGTGGCTGTAGTAATGCTTTTTTACTTAATACATGAGACTTTGGCAAAATAGCGACTTCATTTAACGTTAGCAGTGTTTCTTGTTGGGTTCCGGCAGGTGTTTGTGTGTGCTCTGTTAGCCCTAAGTCATAATGTTGTGCAGATAACCACTCCTCTAATAAAGGAGACTCCTGTGGCACTATCGTTAAATTAACCTCGGGATATTGGCTGAGAAATTGTTGGCAAATTGAGGGTAATAGTGATTGAGCAAATGCCGGTAAACAGGTGATATTTAATTCCGCTTGATGAAAATGGCGAATACTATTGGCTGCGGTAATAATGCGATCAAGTCCATAATAAGAGCGCTGTACCTCTTCAAAAAATCTTAATCCTTCCGTGGTAGGTTGTAGGCGACCTTTAATTCTATCAAATAGCTTAAATGACAATAGCTGTTCAAGACGTGATAGTTCGCGACTGACTGTGGGTTGAGACGTTTTCAGTAAATCTGCCGCTTCGGTTAGGTTTTGTGTGGTCATCACTGCATGAAAAATTTCAATATGTCGCCAACTAAATGGAGTTTTCATAAATTTTATCCTATATCACAGATGAATAGACTATAGCTAATTTGATATTTTTATTCCCGCTTTAATTGCTTAATAATATTTTTATTCACCCTACATTGCTGAGTAAAAAATGATGACAATATCCAACAATGCGATCCTATCTCAATTAGCACAAACTTATGGCACGCCATTATGGATCTATCAAGGTGAGACTATTTCTGAACATATTGAGCAATTAAAAGCCTTTGATGTGGTTCGTTTTGCACAAAAAGCCTGCTCTAACATTCATATTTTACGGTTAATGAAACAGCAGGGCGTTAAAGTTGATTCTGTCTCACTAGGTGAAATTGAGCGGGCGTTGGTTGCAGGTTTCCAAGGTGGTCGAGAGCGTAGTGAAATTGTCTTTACCGCCGATTTACTCGATGAAAAGACGATTGAGCGTGTCGTTGAATTAGATATTCCGGTTAATGCAGGTTCTATTGATATGCTTCGCCAACTTGGAGAACGTCATCAAGGGCACGCGGTGTGGATAAGAATAAATCCTGGGTTTGGTCATGGACATAGCCAAAAGACCAATACAGGTGGGGAAAATAGCAAACATGGTATTTGGTATGAAGATGTGCCAGAAGCATTAGCGGTGATTAATCAATACAATTTGAGTTTGGTTGGTTTCCATATGCATATTGGCTCAGGGGTTGATTATCAGCATTTAGCGAGTGTCTGTGATGCAATGGTTGAGCAAGTACTCACCTCTAATGTTGATATAAAAGCCATCTCGGCCGGTGGGGGATTGTCAACACCTTATCAGCAAGGAGATAAAAGAGTCGATTTAAACCACTATTTCTCTTTATGGGATAGTGCGCGTCAACGTATAGCGCAACACCTTGGGCATGATATTGAACTGGAAATTGAACCAGGACGCTTTTTAGTGGCTGAGTCTGGCGTGTTAGTGTCACAAGTAAGGGCGGTTAAGTCGATGGGAAATCGTCATTATGTGCTGGTGGATGCAGGGTTTAGTGATTTAATGCGCCCAGCTATGTATGGTAGTTACCATCAAATCACATTATTAGATAAATACGGCCAATTAAAATCTAGCGAGTTTCAACAAGAAACCATAGTTGCGGGGCCTCTTTGTGAATCTGGTGATGTGTTTACCCAGCAAGAAGGAGGAATGGTTGCTCCTCGTTTATTACCTCCGGCAGAAGTTGGTGATTACTTAGTTATTCATGATACGGGGGCTTATGGTGCATCAATGTCATCTAACTATAATAGTCGTCCCCTTATTCCTGAAGTGTTAATTTCACAGGGCATACCTCAATTAATTAGACGTCGTCAAACCATTGAAGAGCTATTAGCGCTAGAAATTAACCTGTAACTTTTACTATTCCTCCCAGTGTGATCACCTCCCAATAAAAAACACCTCATTATTAAATTAAAATAATGAGGTGTTGTATCCGTGTTTCAGTCGTTAAATGGCAGACTATTTATTGACGATCATAACGGCATAATTAGGCTGCTTTATCTGTTTTTATTGTGTCAGTTGACGACTTTTTTGCCGGCACCGCCAAGGCATCAAAGTCAAATTCATCCACATTAATACTACGTAAACGGCTTTGCTCCGCTTTGCGTAAGATATCTGCTTCTTCGGGAGTCACTCGTTTATCAGCTAAAGCCTTATCCGCTAATTTATCTAATTGAGTGAAGCTAAATTTCTTTTCATAGAGTCGACAGATACGTTCAAACAGTGGCTCTGCAGCTAAAATATCGAGCAGAGCTTCTTCCATTAAACCATGAGGATTGTGCTCACTGGGTGTGAGGAATTGCCCTTTACCAATACGATCACGGGTTTCAGAAGGTTGTTGGATAATTTGAGCCACTTTACTATCTAACTTATCTGAAGGCAGTTTCTGCACTTTACCCAGAGGGAAAATAATGGCGCGCAGGGCTCCTGCAATAAAACGATTTGGGAAATTGCGTAATAGCTCATCAATGGCATTTTCTGCTTGGTATAAACACTCTTTAATACTCCAGTGTACCAGTGGTAAATCAGCGGTATTACGACCTTCATCCTCATAACGTTTTAGCACCGCAGAGGCGAGGAAAATATGACTTAAAATATCGCCAAGCCTTGCAGAAATACGTTCACGACGTTTTAAACTACCACCTAAAACCCCCATGGCAACATCAGAAAGTAACGCCATGTTGGCACTGAGCCGGTTAATTTGTTGGTAATAACGACGAGTTTCATCTTTTGTTGGCGCGGTACTTAAGCGACCATTAGTGATACCTAACCAAAGGCTACGTAATGTATTACTGGCAACATGGCCTAAGTGACCAAATAAGGCATGATCAAAGTCGTGTAAGTTGTTATCTCTAGCCGCTGCAATTTCATCTAAAACATAAGGGTGGCAACGAATAGCCCCTTGTCCATAAATGATCATGCTACGAGTGAGAATATTAGCGCCTTCCACCGTAATGGCGATGGGGGAGCCTTGATAAGAGCGAGCCACAAAGTTGGAAGGGCCAAGACAAATCCCTTTCCCACCAACAATATCCATTGCATCAATAATCCCGCGTTGCGCTCTATGGGTACAATGATATTTTACGATTGCAGAAAGTACGGCAGGCTTTTCTCCTAACATAATACCTGTGGTAATTAAGGTTGAAGCTGCGTCCAAGAGATAAGCATTACCAGCAAGGCGCGCTAATGGCTCTTCAATTCCTTCCATCTTCCCGATAGGAAGCTTAAATTGACGACGAATTCGAGAGTAAGCACCTGTTGCCATTGCTGCACTTTTTAAGCCTCCAGTGGAGTTAGATGGCAGTGTGATACCACGACCGACTGAAAGACATTCCACCAGCATTCTCCAACCTTGGCCTGCCATTTTTGGACCACCGATAATAAAATCGATAGGAACGAAAACATCTTTACCACGAGTGGGACCATTCATAAAAGGAACATTGAGTGGGAAATGGCGATGACCAATTTCTACCCCTTTTACGTCGGTTGGAATTAAAGCACAAGTAATACCGGGATTTTCATTATCACTCAGTAGATGGTCTGGATCGCGAAGTTTAAAAGCGAGTCCTAATACTGTGGCTATAGGTGCTAAAGTAATATAGCGTTTATTCCATGTGAGACGAATACCAAGGACTTGCTCACCTTGCCATTCCCCCATACAAACCACACCACTATCAGGGATAGCGCCAGCATCAGAGCCTGCTTCAGGGCTGGTTAATGCAAAGCATGGAATTTCATCACCTTTGGCTAAACCGGGTAAGTAACGTTTTTTCTGCTCATCAGTACCATAATGTTGCAATAACTCACCTGGACCTAATGAATTAGGTACACCTACAGTGATGGCGAGAATACCAGAAACACCCGCGAGCTTTTGCAGTACACGAGATTGTGCATAGGCAGAAAACTCTAATCCGCCATACTCTTTTTTGATAATCATCGCAAAGAAGCGATGGTCTTTTAAATATTGCCAAATCTCAGGAGGTAAATCAGCTAGCTCATGTGTGATTTGGAAATCATTGGTCATGCGACAAACTTCTTCAACTGGACCATCCAGAAAAGCTTGTTCTTCAGCGGTAAGCTGTGGTTTAGGATAATTGTGAAGTTGTTTCCAATCTGGTGCTCCACGGAATAATTCACCTTCCCACCATGTTGTTCCCGCATCAATGGCCTCTTGCTCTGTCTTAGACATAGATGGCATCACTTTTTGGAAAGCCTTTAGTGCAGGGGCTGAGATATATGCTTTGCGAATAGAAGGAAGAGTGAATGGTAATAATATCAATGCAACGGGCAGTAATAGCCAGTAGCTCCAGATATTGGCTAAACCCATCACGAAAGTATAAGCAATAAGTAAGATACTGCTTACTACAAGGCTGTATTTTCGGTAACTAAGTATACCGATGAGAACTAAGAAAAGCACAATACTGAGTAGGGTCATAATAAAACTCCTGTATTTGCAAGACATCAGAGGTCAGACCTGTTGTGTGTTATTTAGATCTAATGCAGTCACCAAGTTTTAGCAATATTTTTACATTCTAATTACAATGTAGCTCATAAATTATTCGTAAATGAGAGAAGTTAGCATTTGTAGGTAAAGAGGTGCTTCTTTCGTATCATTGGATCCGTTACACTGAGAAATAGATATTTTTTGATCCCTTTTCTGGAGTAAAAATCCTATGTACCAAGATCTTATTCGTGGCGAATTAACTGAAGCGGCAGATACACTCTCTCGTTTTTTACAAGATGATGCGAATATTGAAGCCATTCAAAAAGCAGCTGTATTATTAGCAGACTCATTTAAAGCAGGCGGCAAAGTTTTATCCTGTGGTAATGGGGGGTCACACTGTGATGCCATGCATTTTGCAGAAGAATTAACGGGGCGCTATCGTGAAAATAGACCCGGTTATCCTGCTATCGCAATTTCTGATGTGAGCCATATTTCTTGTGTGAGTAACGACTTTGGTTATGAATATGTTTTTTCACGTTATGTGGAAGCGGTAGGTAAAGAGGGTGACGTATTACTGGGGATCTCAACTTCCGGTAATTCAGGCAATATTATTAAAGCCATTAGTGCCGCTCGTGAAAAAGGTATGAAAGTTATTACTCTAACAGGTAAAGATGGCGGAAAAATGGCGGGGAGCGCAGATATTGAAATTCGTGTCCCTCATTTTGGTTATGCCGACCGTATTCAAGAAATCCATATCAAAGTTATTCATATTCTGATCCAGCTGATTGAAAAAGAAATGGAAAAATAACGATATAGTAATATTGCCTTATATGAATAATTAAAGCGTGAGTAAGTAGGAGCGGGCGATGTGTGAATTGTTGGGCATGAGTGCAAATGTACCCACTGATATCAATTTTAGTTTAAGTGGCCTCATTCCTCGTGGTGGTAAAACTGGCCCTCATAAAGACGGCTGGGGTATCACCTTTTATGAAGGATTAGGATGTCGTACATTTAAAGATCCACAAGCTAGTGCCGTTTCACCCGTCGCTCGTTTTGTACAAGAATACCCCATTAAATCACATGCTGTCATTGCGCATATTCGCCAAGCTAATCGAGGTAATGTCAGTTTAGAAAATACGCATCCTTTTACCCGTGAACTGTGGGGTAAAAATTGGACTTATGCTCATAATGGACAACTTAAAGGTTATCAATCACTGGATACAGGGCGTTTTAGAGCGGTAGGACAGACTGATAGTGAAAAAGCCTTTTGCTGGATATTAAATCAGCTTGAAAAGCGTTACCAGAGAACACCATCTAATTGGCCGGCGGTCTTTCGTTTCATTGGTATTTTAGCTGATCAATTGCGACAAAAAGGTGTGTTTAATATGTTGTTATCCGATGGCCGGTTTGTTATGGCATATTGTTCAACTAATTTACACTGGATAACCCGTAAAGCTCCTTTTGGTAAGGCCAAATTGCTGGATCAAGATATTGAAATTGATTTTCAGCAACACACTAAAGCGGATGATATTGTGTCGGTAATATCGACATTACCCTTAACAGGTAATGAATCTTGGCAAAAAATCCCTGTTGGTGAGTTTGTTTTATTTGATCGTGGGTTGCGAATTTTGTAACCATTTACTATCGATACTTTTAGCTAAATTTAATGTGGAAATAGCCTCACGATTATTCACCAAATAGCGACCGTTTTTTACACTAATTGCTGGGATCTTTTGTATTCTTCCACATATTGGTAAGCTGGTGCTAACTGTTGCCAAAAATCCATATTGGCAGAGTATTGGAATTTTTTCATATTTTCGTCCGTCATTTTAAAAGGGAAAATATGAATATTAATGCTCTGTTGGCCATTTTTCAGCGCAAGTTCGGCATATTGGTAGATTTCATCCATCACAGTATCGGTCATTGCATAGCAACCCACTGATTTACAAGCACCGTGGATCATCAAAAAATCACCGGTATAACCTTGCTCTTGATCGTATTGATTAGGAAATCCTAGGTTAATTGCTCGATAAAACCGACTATTTGGGTTAAGCTGAGTTTGATTAACTTGATAAAAGCCTTCGGGACTTTTTAAATCACCTTGATATTTCTTCGGACCTAATCCTCCCGAATAGCTACAAATGGGATAAGTACGTATTTTCTCTAATTGTCCATCCTGTTTTTCTATATACAGTTCTAGTAAGTTTTCTTCTTTAAATATTTGAATATAGATGGGCTCCCCTGTACTTTTTTTAACAGGTTTGATAAGAAATTTTGAACTATTTTCAGCATTAACAAATAATGAGGTTAATATTATTGTTAAAAATATGATTAATTGTTTTGCGTGACTGGTCATGGTTTTATCAAAAAAAAGGCTTAAAATTTGTTGATAAACTAGATTGTAGATTGCAATGAAGCAATCAATTTGTAAATTTAAATCTACTATGGTTTCTTTTCTATTACAAAATATTCTGTATAAAACTTAATCGTTGGTCGAGAAATGTGATATTTTAATTCGGTTTATGCGAATTGTTAACGTTTCAGTCAAAATAATATTCCCATTTGCTTGAGCTAAATCACTCGAATAGTCAGACAGGCTGAAACTGAGATGATAAAATTCAGATCGGCAGAATAAGAGAAAATAGTAACAATTATCGGAGATAAATAACTTAGGGTATCAAACTACCTTAAGGTGTTTTTATTACAGAGTCGCTACATTTTCGGGGTGAATTTGTAGCTTAGGGTTTAACTGATAAACTTGTGCAAATCTTATGATTAAAATTAAAAAAGGACTCGACCTCCCAATTGCAGGAGCGCCTGCCCAAGTGATAGAAGACGGACCCGCGATTCGACACGTAGCTTTGCTAGGTGAAGAATATGTCGGAATGCGTCCTTCTATGATGGTTTCGGAAGGTGAGCATGTTAAAAAAGGGCAGGTTCTTTTTGAAGATAAAAAGAACCCCGGTGTAATATTCACAAGCCCTGCGTGTGGTAAAGTTGTTGCCATTAACCGCGGTGAGCGCCGTGTACTTCAATCCGTTGTTATTGAAGTTGACGGCGATGAAAAAGTCACTTTCGACAGTTATGATAGCTCATCACTTTCAGAATTGACCCGTGAACAGGTAGAAACAAACCTAGTAAATTCAGGTTTATGGACAGCGTTAAGAACACGTCCATACAGTCGTTCCCCTAAATTAGGAACCACGCCGGTGGCAATTTTTGTCACTGCGATGGATACTAATCCATTAGCGGCAGATCCTACTGTGATCATTGAACAAAACGAGCAGGCTTTTAACGATGGTCTGATTGTTTTAAGTAAATTAACAGAGGGTAAGGTGCATGTTTGTCATGGTGAAAAAGCACCGGCTAAACTCAATGATGGACAAATTAGCTATAACCAATTTGTTGGCCCTCATCCTGCGGGATTAGTGGGTACTCATATCCATTTCTTAGAGCCAGTCAGCGCGAAAAAAATGGTATGGCATCTTAACTACCAAGATGTTATTGCGATAGGGTATCTCTTTACTACAGGCTCTTTATATACCGAGCGTGTTGTTGCATTAGCGGGACCTCAAGTTAAAGCCCCTCGATTATTACGTACCTGTTTAGGTGCTGATCTTTATGAATTAACGAAAGATCAATTAGTCGATGGTGATAATCGTATTATTTCTGGCTCTATTTTATGGGGTTGGAAATCGGACGAAGCGCATCACTATTTAGGCCGTTTTCATAACCAAGTCTCTGTATTACGCGAAGGTCGTGAAAAAGAGTTATTTGGTTGGGGTTATCCAGGTACTAATAAATTCTCCATTACACGTACCACAATTGGTCACTTCTTAAAGAACAAACGTTTTGCATTTACAACCACAATGAATGGTGGTGAACGTTCAATGGTGCCAATTGGTAACTATGAGCGTGTTATGCCATTAGACATTATGGCAACACATTTGTTACGTGATTTGATTGTCGGTGATACTGACAGTGCTCAAGCATTAGGTTGTTTGGAATTGGACGAAGAAGATTTGGGATTATGTACTTATGTTTGTCCAAGCAAATATGAGTATGGCCCAGCACTGCGCCAAGTATTGACCAAAATTGAGCAGGAAGGGTAACTCATGGGGTTGAAAAATTTATTTGAAAAAGTAGAGCACCATTTTGAGCCCGGTGGTAAATACGCCAAGTGGTATGTACTCTATGAAGCGGTCACAACGGTTTTTTATACGCCGGGTACGGTGACACGTAATGGTTCGCATGTACGCGATACCATCGATCTAAAACGTATGATGATCCTTGTTTGGTTATCTGTTTTCCCAGCGATGTTCTGGGGAATGTATAACGTTGGTCAACAAGCGATCCCTGCTCTTAATCAGTTGTATAGTGGTGCTGAGTTACAGCAAGTGATTGCTTCTGATTGGCACTATGCACTTGCACAGTATTTAGGTGCATCATTGACACCAGATGCTGGGTGGGGAAGTAAAATGCTCCTTGGGGCAACTTACTTTTTACCTATCTATCTTGTTGTATTTGCGGTAGGTGGTTTCTGGGAAGTATTATTTTCCCTTATTCGCGGACATGAAATTAACGAAGGTTTCTTTGTTACTTCTATTCTGTTTGCGTTAATTGTGCCACCCACATTACCATTATGGCAGGCTGCTTTAGGTATCACCTTTGGTGTCGTAATTGCAAAAGAGATTTTTGGTGGAACAGGACGTAACTTCTTAAACCCCGCATTAGCAGGGCGTGCTTTCCTCTTTTTTGCTTATCCGGCACAAATTTCAGGTGATCTTGTTTGGACTGCCGCTGATGGTTTCTCTGGTGCAACCCCTCTCTCTCAATGGTCTGTTTCTGGTCAAAGTGCATTGTTAAATAATGTCACTCAGCAGCCTATTTCTTGGATGGATGCATTCCTTGGAAATATCCCTGGTTCTATTGGTGAAGTCTCAACACTGATGATCCTAATTGGCGGCGCAATCATTTTATTTGCTCGTATCGCATCATGGCGCATTGTTGCCGGTGTGATGGTGGGTATGATTGCAATGTCATATCTGTTTAACTTGATTGGTTCTGACTCTAACCCATTATTCTCAATGCCTTGGCACTGGCACCTCGTATTAGGTGGCTTTGCATTTGGTATGATGTTTATGGCAACCGATCCGGTATCAGCTTCATTCACTGATAAAGGCAAATGGGCTTACGGTATTTTAATTGGCGTAATGGCTGTGCTAATCCGTGTCGTCAATCCGGCTTACCCAGAAGGAATGATGCTAGCAATCTTATTCGCCAACTTATTTGCACCGCTGTTTGACTATGTGGTTGTTCAGGCGAATATTAAGCGGAGAAAAGCTCGTGGCTAAAGAAAAAAACAAAGATAGCGTCGGAAGAACGTTCCTCGTTGTATTTATTCTATGTCTTGTTTGTTCCGTGGTAGTGGCTGGCTCTGCGGTTGGACTTAAATCTAAGCAAGAAGAGCAAAAGCTACTGGATAAACAACGTAATATTCTAGATGTTGCTGGTTTATTGGTGCCTAAGATGAGCGCCAGTGAAGTACTCAAAGTTTACGATACACGCATTAAAGCTAGGATTGTAAACTTCAAAACTGGCGAATTGACAGACAGTAAAGGCGACTTTGATTTAAATAGCGAACTACGTAGCGATGAAACCTCTATCGCACTATCACCTGAAGAAGATATTGCAAAAATTCGTCGTCGTGCCAATACCGCAGAAGTTTACTTTGTTCTTGATGATCAAGGTAAAACCCAAGAAGTGGTACTGCCTGTCTATGGTTCAGGCCTATGGTCGGTCATGTATGCCTTTGTTGCGGTAGATATTGATGGTGTAACAGCGAAGGGGATTACCTATTATTCTCATGGTGAAACGCCGGGGCTAGGTGGAGAAGTTGATAATCCGCAATGGAAGGCACAGTGGAAAGGTAAACGCTTACTGAATGAAGAAGGTGTGCCTGCTATTAAAATCGTACGTGGCGGGGCATCAGATAGTCCTTATGGTATTGATGGCCTTTCAGGTGCAACCTTAACCTCTAACGGCGTTCAACATATGTTCGATTTTTGGTTAGGTGATAAAGGTTTCGGCCCATTCCTGAAAAAAGTTCGTGAAGGAGAGATCAATGGCTGATACAAAAGAGATCAAACGCGTTTTACTCGGGCCGTTGTTAGATAATAACCCGATTGCCTTACAGGTATTAGGGGTCTGTTCTGCATTAGCAGTAACAACCAAGCTTGAGACGGCATTAGTAATGACCATTGCGGTAACATTAGTGACGGCATTCTCAAACTTCTTTATTTCACTGATCCGCAACTATATCCCCAGCAGTGTACGTATTATTGTGCAAATGGCGATCATTGCTTCATTAGTAATTGTGGTAGACCAAGTTTTACAAGCGTACGCTTATGAAATATCTAAACAGCTTTCTGTTTTCGTTGGTCTTATCATTACTAACTGTATCGTGATGGGACGCGCTGAAGCCTATGCGATGAAGTCACCACCTATCGAAAGCTTTATGGATGGTATCGGTAATGGCCTAGGATATGGGGTTATCTTGATCCTTGTTGGATTTTTACGTGAGCTATTTGGTTCAGGTAAATTATTTGGCATTACGGTGATGGAATCTATCCAAAACGGCGGTTGGTATCAACCTAATGGCTTATTCCTATTAGCGCCAAGTGCTTTCTTTATTATTGGCTTGCTAATTTGGGGATTACGTACATTAAAACCTGCACAGGTTGAAGAGGACTAATTGCCATGGAACATTATATAAGCTTATTTGTTCGTGCTGTTTTTATTGAAAATATGGCACTGGCGTTCTTCTTAGGGATGTGTACTTTCCTTGCGGTATCTAAAAATGTAAAAACAGCATTTGGATTAGGTATTGCGGTAACCGTTGTTCTGGGGCTTTCTGTACCTTTGAATAACTTGGTTTACAACTATGTACTACGCGCAAATGCATTAATGGAAGGTGTTGATTTAAGTTTCTTAAACTTTATCACTTTCATTGGTGTGATTGCGGCTCTGGTACAGATCCTCGAGATGATTTTAGATCGCTACTTCCCTTCGCTATATAACGCATTGGGGATCTTCTTGCCACTGATCACTGTTAACTGCGCTATTTTTGGTGGTGTGTCCTTTATGGCACAACGTGACTATAACTTTAGTGAATCTATTGTATATGGTTTCGGCTCTGGAATTGGCTGGATGTTAGCTATCGTATTACTGGCTTCTATTCGCGAAAAAATGAAATACGCGGATGTACCGTCAGGTATGAAGGGATTAGGAGTTACTTTTGTCACCACAGGGTTGATGGCATTAGGTTTCATGTCCTTCTCTGGTGTTCAGCTATAAAGGGTGAGAAGAACTCATGGATATAATTATTCTAGGTGTTGCGATGTTTACCCTGATTGTATTGGTGCTAACTGCATTGATTTTGTTTGCAAAATCAAAGTTAGTCAATACAGGGGATATTGAAGTTGAGGTGAATGGAGATCCTGAAAAAAGTTTCCATGCGCCAGCCGGTGATAAATTACTCAACGTATTATCAAACGAAGGTATTTTTATCTCATCTGCATGTGGTGGTGGTGGCTCTTGTGGTCAATGCCGCGTAAAAGTACTTGAAGGTGGTGGAGATATTCTTCCTACTGAGCTTTCTCATATTAATAAGCGTGAAGCTAAAGAAGGTTGCCGTTTAGCTTGTCAGGTTAATGTTAAAAATAATCTGAAATTAGAGCTACCCGAAGAGATCTTTGGGATTAAAAAATGGGAATGTGAAGTTATCTCAAATGATAACAAAGCCACGTTTATTAAAGAGTTGGTATTAAAAATTCCTGAAGGTGAAGTGGTACCTTTCCGTGCTGGGGGCTTTATTCAGATTGAATGTCCTCCTCACACAGTGCGCTATGAAGATTTTGATGTTCCTGAAGAGTATCGTGAAGATTGGGATAAATTTAATTTATTCCGCTATGTTTCTGAAGTTAAAGAGACCACAGTGCGTGCATACTCCATGGCGAACTACCCTGAAGAGCATGGCATTATCATGTTAAACGTGCGTATTGCGACACCACCACCACGTAATCCTGATGTGCCACCGGGAATTATGTCATCTTATATCTGGTCATTAAAACCGGGTGATAAAGTGACAATTTCAGGACCATTTGGTGAATTCTTCGCGAAAGAAACTGATGCGGAAATGATCTTCATTGGTGGTGGTGCTGGTATGGCACCGATGCGTTCACATATTTTTGATCAGCTAAAACGCTTACATTCTAAACGTAAAATTAGCTTCTGGTATGGTGCTCGTTCTGTGCGTGAAATGTTCTATACAGAAGATTTTGATATGCTGGCTAAAGAGAATGAAAACTTTACTTGGCATGTTGCGCTGTCAGATGCATTACCGGAAGATAATTGGACGGGTTACACCGGCTTTATTCACAATGTGCTCTATGAAAACTACCTTAAAGATCATCCAGCACCAGAAGATTGTGAATTCTATATGTGTGGACCACCAGTGATGAATGCTGCGGTGATCAAAATGCTTAAAGATTTAGGCGTAGAAGATGAAAATATTATGCTGGATGACTTTGGTGGTTGATTTTTCTCATAAAGTAGATAAAGCATAACAGTATGAAATGACAAGCGCCCACTAATGTGGGCGCTCATGATCAGAAGAGAGATATATGTTAAAAAGAAAGATGATGCATGGGATCTTGATGCTATGTGCACTGGTTTTCTTATCAGCCTGTGGTGAAAAACAGCAGGTGTTAGAAGGCGAAACGATGGGAACTTACTATTCAATTAAATATGTTCCTAGTAGTGATTCACCTTCACAAAGCGTCTTACAAACAGAAATCGATCGTATTCTTGAAGAAGTGAACGATCAAATGTCAACGTATCGTCCTCAATCTGAATTAAGTCGTTTCAATCAAAGTCGTGAAATTAATACGCCATTCCCAGTTTCACCCGCTACTGCTAAAGTCGTTAGTGAAGCGATTCGTATTAATAAAATTACGGATGGGGCTTTAGATGTTACTGTTGGGCCTTTAGTCAATTTATGGGGATTTGGCCCTGAAGGACGTTTTACTCATCAACCTTCAGCCGATGAACTAGCTAAACGTAAAAAATGGACGGGAATTGATTACCTTGCAGTGGAAGGTAATACATTAATTAAAAAAATACCTGAGCTTTATGTTGATCTCTCTTCTATTGCTAAAGGTTACGGTGTTGATGCTGTTGCCGAATATTTGATTTCTCAAAATATTACCAACTATATGGTTGATATTGGTGGTGAGGTGAGAACACAAGGTGTTAATGGTAATGATAAACCTTGGCGCATTGCGATTGAAAAACCTGCTAATGATGGCACCACACAGAGTGTACAATTAATTATTGAACCGGGTGATAATTCGATTGCGACATCGGGGGATTATCGTAACTATTTTGAAGAAGATGGCGTCCGTTTTTCTCATACGATTGATCCTACAACAGGTCGTCCAATCAAACATAACCTTGCTTCTATTACCGTAATTGTACCTACTTGTATGAGTGCTGATGGTTTATCAACAGGGTTAAATGTTCTGGGGCCTGAAAAGGGCTTAGAGGTAGCAAATAAATTAAATATTCCTGTTTTTATGATAGTTAAAACTGAAAATGGGTTTGAAGAGCGTTATAGTAAGGCATTCGCCCCATTCTTGAAAAAGTAGAATTTAAGGAGAGAAGGTTATGTTAAAAATATTTCTTTTTGCCTTCATCTTGTTCTTACTGGCATTCTTTGGAATGGCTTTAGGATATATTGTTAAACGTAAAAGTATTCAGGGCAGTTGTGGTGGTTTAGGCTCTATTGGTATTGAGAAAGAGTGTGATTGTCCTGAACCTTGTGATGCTCGTAAAAAAAGAATGGCGAAAGAAGCTGCTCGCCAAGAGCTATTGCAGAAAAACCGCATCTTATAGTTTGGTTATCGATGCATTTTTTTGCTAACGATAGATTTATCAAGTAATAGCTAAAATAAAAGAGTGACGTATATTTTATACGCCACTCTTTTTTGTTTAGAAAAATCGCTTTCAGATAAGGATATTAAGCTTTTTAATAGCGTGATTAAGTCGCTGCTACTTCCAAGGATAAGGGTTACTGCCTTCCCACTCTAATACTTCTTTTTTCGCTTCATCATAAGAATAACCATAATGCTCTTGGAGTTTCCCTATCAGTTGCTCTCTGGTTCCTTCAATAATATCCAGTTCATCATGGGTGAGTTTTCCCCATTTTTCTTTCACTTTTCCTTTAAATAAATTCCAGTCACCAGAAGCTTTATTATTTAACATCTTATTCCACCTAACTTATTTCTGTTTATTGACACTATTAAGTGTAGAAGAGAAATGTATTAAGGTAAAAAAGCGCCAATGTCGCAACGATGTTTACTCTTTTCTGAATGCTTTTATTTTAGCTGGAGAATCAACCATAACTGCATCAGCACCTAATTCTACTGCTTGCAAATAATCTTTCTCAGTATTGATACCGAATAAAACGATATGCGCATTACCCCCCGCACGAAAACAAGACATCGCATCTTTGTCCCAACTTAATACAGCCGCTGAACGAGCTTCACCTAAGGTATATTTTTCAACCACCTCAACTTTTCTGTGCAGTTCAAGGCCATACCAACGTGTGATATCAAGATTTTCTGGCAGTAAACAGATATGCCCCATAGTAATATTGGCTAAGATATCGCGGGTAACATCACGACTTTCAAAGCGTTGTACGTTATCAGGTAACGCATCTAAAAAAGCACTATTGGTAGAATAAACACGCGTTCTCTCTAACGCATTATGTTTGCTTAATACCGAAGCTAATGCTTTGCCTTGTATAACGGGATCGGCATCAGGTGATTTTAAGTCAATATAGAATTGTGTTTTAGGAAATTGAGTCAGAATATACTCCAATGTCGGGATAGTAACTCCTTTATTGCGATATGGAAATTGTTGTGCTTCCCCATATTTATATCCTGCATCCCATTGCGCCAATTCTTTGGCAGTAAAGGTTGAAATTGCCCCTTGCCCATTAGTGAGGCTTTTTAGATCACTTGGACGATAAAGAACAGGGACATTATCTTTAGACAGTTGAACGGTTATCCAAATTGCATCAGCTTGATTGCTTAGTGCTGTTTTGATAGCAATTTCGGTATTTTCAGGTGCATCCGCTGTGCCACCTCTGTGTGCAATAATTTTAGGAGAAGCCATAACAAATACTGAGTAAAAGAGGAATGAAATTGCAATAAATATTTTGATCATATAACTCTATTTCCTTGTTTTATATTTGATTTTCAAATAATTACGATAAAAATAAAAAGAGCAGAATAAGTTAAAAGTAATCTATCATTACTGTGTGACATTTCTATAAACAAACGTACTTAATTAAAATAATAATCACTAATATCACTTAAAATAGGTATAGATCAGGGAATAAAAATTGTAGTTAATGGTTATTTACTGTATATTTAAACAGTAAATAGCGTGAGGTGATTGTATGCGGAAAATTATTCATGTCGATATGGATTGTTTCTATGCTGCGATTGAAATGAGAGATAACCCTACATTAAAAGAGATCCCTATTGCAGTCGGTGGTAATGCTTCTCGTCGAGGTGTTATCTGTACTGCTAATTATCCTGCTCGCCGTTTTGGTGTCCGTAGTGCCATGTCAACGGCTACGGCATTAAAATTATGCCCTCATTTAAAAGTATTGCCCGGTCGCATGGCATTATATAAAGAGACTTCAGCTAAAATTCGTCAAATATTTGCCCGTTATACAGATTTAATAGAGCCGCTTTCATTAGATGAAGCTTATCTTGATGTCTCTGATAGCAAACACTGTCACGGCTCTGCCACATTGATAGCGCAACAGATCCGCCAGCAAATTTTTGCTGAACTTAACCTCACGGCTTCCGCCGGTATTGCGCCGATTAAGTTTCTCGCCAAAATAGCATCTGATTTAAATAAACCGAATGGACAATATGTGATCACCCCTGAACAGATGGATGACTTTATTTTAAAATTACCATTAAATAAAATTCCGGGAGTAGGAAAAGTCACCTTTGCTCGATTACAAGAGATGGGATTAGAAACCTGTGCTGATGTTCGTGGTACGGATGTTATTTCCTTAGTGAGAAATCTAGGTAAATTTGGGCAAAGCTTATGGGAGCGTAGCCATGGTATTGATGAGCGATTAATCAATCCTGAACGTTTAAGAAAATCTGTTGGTGTTGAGCGCACACTGGCTGAAGATATTGATTCATGGGATGAGTGTTTAGCATTGCTTGATGGATTATATGATGAATTAGAAAAACGATTAAGCCGAGTGAAACCTGATCTTAGAATTGCGAGACAAGGGGTTAAATTAAAATTTGATGATTTCCAGTTAACCACCCAAGAGCATTCTCATCCTATTTTAGAAAAAACGGATTTAATTGATATTGCTTATCAGGCATGGCATGAACGTCGAAATGGCAGGGGAGTAAGATTAGTCGGTTTTCATGTCACGTTGCAAGATCCACAAATGGAACGACAACTTCTTTTAGCATTATAAGTATTAAAAAACCATAGCGAGCATCAAGGCGCACTATGGTTAATGTATTTAAATATACTTTTTAATTAATAGATGATCACCAGCGGTAATTTATCGTTGCTGTCATGGTTCTGCCAATGCCATAAAAACAGGCAGTTTCACCCGCACAAGAGGCAACATAGTGTTTGTTGGCAATATTATTCATATTTAGTTGAACTTCAGCCCCTTTTAAAGAGGAGGATAACTCGCCTAAAGAATAACCTACCATGGCATCATACAAAGTGACTGCAGGTACACTAATCGTATTTTTAGTGTCACCTTGAGATACACCGATATATCTCACACCAAAGCCCGCTTTAGCACCATTAAATAGCCCTGATGTTTCATCATACTGCCCCCAAAATGATGCCATATGTTTAGGAACCCGTGGTAATTCTTTTCCTTGTGTACCTGCGGTGATGGTTTTTCTCACTTCAGTATCGGTATAAGCATAGCTACTAATAAATGATATATTTTCAGTTAATTGGCTATTAATTTGCGCTTCAATACCACGGCTTCTAATTTCTCCCACTGGCTCAAAATAGGCTTTTTCGGCGTTATAGTTAGTCACATTACGTTGTTGTAATTGGTAAATGGAGAGTGTTGCTAATGTCTGTTCATTTGGGGTGAGGTATTTTATTCCTGCTTCTAATTGACGTCCTTCACTTGGCTCAAATGGTGCACTACCCGGAGCTCTTCGTGTCTGTAAATTAGGTTCAAAAGAGGTGCTATAACTAATATAAGGTGAAATACCATTATCAAAGGCATAGAGTAGACCCACTCGACCGGTTAGCTTCTGGTCGTCTTGTTGGTCTTTGCTGCTTTTGATGTGATCATAGGTACGAACTTGCGCCCAATCTTGGCGTAATCCCCCTAATAAGATCCAGTTTTTCCATTGGATCTGATCTTGCAAATAGATCCCTAACTGGTCGTGTTTTTGTAATTGATTTGTCACCGGTTTTTGTAAACTGATATCAATAGGATAATGATAATTAGGATTTCGCCAATCCAGATCATATTCTGGGCCCATCGCTTGCAATAAATTGTCTTTATTTTTACTCCATTGATAATCCATACCTATAATTACTGTATGCGCTAATTTTTCAGTATCAAAATCAGCTTGTAGTCGAGTATCAATACCAAATGTATCTGTTTCTCGTTTTTCCTGTTGAGCTCGGCGTTCCAGAATATAAGGGTTATCTTTTCTTAATGAACCAAAAACAAGATATTTATATTTTTGTTTGATATGGCTATAACGGGCATTTTGGATCAATTTTAATCTATCATTAAATTCATGTTCAAATTCATAACCAACGCCATATTGTTGACGCCATGATTGGTGATAATCAGCATTATTTACATTGAAATCAAATGGAATGGTGCCTTCGGGTGTTTTTTTGACCGTACCATAAGCTGGCAAAAAATTACGGTATCCCGCTTCGGGCTCTTGTTGAATAAAACTTAATAACGTTAAACGTGTCTGCTCATTTGGCAAAAAAGTGATGGCAGGGGCAAGGGTAAATCGTTCTTCTTTATAGTCTTTAATTTGAGTATGTTGTGTTTTTGCTAATCCATTAAGGCGATAGAGAATACGATTATCATCACTTAATGAGCCTGCAAAATCAAAAGCTGTCTCTGCTAATTTATCATTTCCTACACGTGCTTGAATATGATTAATGGTTATTGAAGTGGGTCTTTTGCTGGTCATTGCCACAAGACCACCTGGATTTAATTGACCATATAGAACAGAAGACGGGCCACGGATCAGCTCAACTCTCTCTAATAGCCAAGGGTCAATAGCTCCTGTAGAAGATGAGGCTCCCATACCATAACTAAGTCCATCAAGAAAACGGGGGGGCATAGCTATATCCACGAATAAATATTTCATCATTTCGGTTTGAACTGCCGCGATATTCAGTGAATACGCCAGGTGTATACCGCAATGCTTGAGAGACTGAACTGACATCTTGCGCATCCATCTGGTCGCGTGTAATGACACTGATTGATTGTGGTGTCTTATCTATATCACTAAGTATTTTATTTGTTGATAGTGTTTTTGTTGCCACTAAACCTGAAATTGGTCCTTGCGGATCTTGTGAGGGGGATGCGGTAACAATGATTTTATCAGGTGAATTTTGTGTCATTGCGGCATGAATTTGTAACGATAACAGACTTAAGGGGAGAGCAAGTAATAGGTTGGTAGCAATAATTTTTTTAGACACTGTTGATCCCTTTAAATTTTTAATTTTTCTTTACCTAAAATGCGGTAATGGTGAAAATACCATTATGTAAATATTAATACTAATGATAATTATTATTATTCTATAAATTATTTTTATTAGTATTAATTTTTTATTACAAAATAGTATAAGAATTGGCTTTTATAAGGTGGGTTGGGAATAAGTTATAGGGAGATAAAATAACAAAAAACCCGCTTATTAAGCGGGTTTGATAACTGTTTTTAAGTAAAATTATTTAGCTGGGATCGCTTTTAAAATGGCAGTCAGTAATTGCCAGTATTGGCCTACACTCTTAATGTGTACTCGCTCATCCGGTGAGTGTGCACCGCGAATAGTTGGCCCAATAGAAACCATATCCATATCTGGATAAGGTTTTTTGAATAGACCGCACTCAAGACCTGCATGGATCACCATAATATTTGGCACTTTATCAAATAGTTGTTGATAAGTGTCACGTACTAAGTGCATAACCGGTGAATCCGCATCAGGTTTCCAGCCAGGATAACCACCTTTGGTTTCGATATCTGCTTGAGCAAGTTTGGCTAATGCTGTCAGCATGCTAACAACATAAGTTTTACCACTATCAATCAGAGAGCGAATTAAACATAGGATTTCTACTTTATCGTCAACAATACTCACTACACCGACGTTTAATGAGGTTTCAACCACACCTTCCACATCATCACTCATGCGGATAACACCATTTGGCATGGCATTAAGTAAATTGATAGTGCGAGATTGACAATCAGCAGTAAATACTGGTTTTTCGGTGCTAGTATCTGTTAATTCGATAGCTAGATTTTTTTCAGCAATGGCTAATTCACTTTTTAATAGCGCTTCAAATTCTGTGGTAATGCTATTTAATTGAGTCGCTTTATCCGCAGGAATAGCAAAAATAATATGCGCTTCACGAGGGATAGCATTACGCAGTGTACCACCATGGAAATCAATTAATTTTAGTGCTAATTCATCCGCATGTTCAGCAAGGAAACGCGCTAATAATTTGTTTGCATTACCTAAACCTAAATGAATATCACCACCAGAGTGGCCGCCATTTAGGCCTTTTAGTACCAGTTTTTTGACGATATGGTTTGCAGGAATAGCTTCATAAGTGAGGTCTACCGTGGTTTTAACATCAATACCACCGGCACAACCCATATAGATTTCGCCTTCTTCTTCTGAGTCTGTATTAATCAGAATATCTGCTTGTAACCAACCAGGCTGTAGTCCAAAAGCACCATCCATTCCAGTTTCTTCTGTCATGGTTAACAATACTTCTAAGGGGCCATGTTTAACAGTATCGTCAGCTAATACAGCAAGTGCAGAAGCCATACCAACACCATTATCTGCACCTAATGTGGTGCCTTTCGCTTTTACCCATTCACCATCAATATAAGGTTGGATAGGATCTTTGGTAAAGTCGTGTTCGGTATCGTTATTTTTTTGTGGCACCATATCTAAGTGCGCTTGTAAAACGACTGTTTTACGATCTTCCATACCTTTGGTGGCAGGTTTACGGATTAAAATATTTCCTACCGCATCGCGCTCTACAGATAAACCTTTTTCTGTCGCCCAAGCCATAATGTGGGACGCTAAGGCTTCTTCATGGTATGAAGGGTGTGGAATTGAACAAATTTTTGCAAAAATATCCCATAATGGTTGTGGGGATAGAGTAGATAGTTCAGACACGATGGATCTCCTCTAACAGCATCTGTGTTATGAATAGCCTACCGCTTTCTTAAGGGTTAGCTTTATTATTCTGAGCGTTATTCGCCAAATATAATTGAGAATATCACTTTCTTTTGATGAATGCGTCATTCTCTTACGTATCTATCTAATAATTTGGATTTCTGTGTTGGTGTTCGCTTTTTTATTGCGTATTTTTTAGACAAAAAAAACACATATCAGGAAAAATGAGGATTATCTCGACCATTTTTATGTTTTCTCTGGTTTTTGAACGCTCAAATCACTATAATCTCGCGCAACCTTTTTTTTCGCAAAAAAGCTTCTCTCGAATTTCAAGTAGCTAGGATCACAATATTATGAGCGAAAAATATGTTGTAACGTGGGATATGTTGCAAATACATGCCCGTCAATTGGCACAACGTTTGTTACCAGTCGAACAATGGACAGGCATTATTGCCGTCAGTCGTGGTGGATTAGTTCCTGCCGCATTACTTGCTCGTGAATTGGGTATCCGCCATGTGGATACTGTCTGTATTTCTAGCTATGATCATGACCATCAACGTGACCTCAAAATCTTAAAAAAAGCAGAAGGTGATGGTGAAGGTTTTATCGTTGTTGACGATTTAGTTGATACAGGAGGCACCGCAAAAGTTATCCGTGAAATGTATCCGAAAGCACATTTTGTCACTATCTTTGCTAAGCCAGAAGGGCGTCCGTTAGTTGATGATTTTGTGGTTGATATTCCACAAAATACCTGGATTGAACAACCTTGGGATATGGGCGTTATGTTTGTTCCCCCTGTTTGTGATAAAAAATAATTTATCTTAATCAATTAATTCAAATATATTGATAAAATCCTCGTTTATTGAACTGACCCCAGTTCCTATGCGAGGATTTTTTATATCGGCTTTATTTTTGATGACCTTACGCTTTTCCTACCTCTTCGTGCTGATGTTGATCTGCTATTCCACTGTAGAAGTGAAATCCATGTTATGATGTGAGCAGAATTTTGAGCCTCATTATACGATACACACTGATTTGAAGAGTGATATGGCAAATAATACAAATCTTTCTGAAACGTTATTTAAACCTCGTGCTAAACATGCGGAAACCTCAACGTTAATACAGTACACACACCCTAAATCTAATATTGATTCGTACTCTGTACTTAATGGGATGAGCCAGCAAAATTGGTATCGCACAATTCAACGTCTACAGTGGATCTGGCGAGGTATTTCCCCCATAGAGATCGAAGAAGTATTAAGTCGCATTGCTATTTTTGATGCGCCACGCAGTGATGATAAATTTATTGATACAGTCGTTGGTTATCGACGTGGCAACTGGTCATTTGAATGGTCTCATCAAGCAATGATTTGGCAACAAAAAGCGTTACGAGAGACCTCAGAGGAAGCAGCCGCTGATTGTTGGTTACGAGCGGCAAACCTTTATAGCATTGCTGCTTATCCATTTATTAATGGCGATTTTCTTGCTGATCAAGCGGTAGTATTGGCGATGAAAGCTTTTGAAAATGCCATGAAATTCTCTTCATTTGAAGTAAAAAAACTGACGTTTAAATTAACAGGTAAAGGAACTACCAGTGGATTTTTACATCTACCTAAAGGGTGTAAAGGACCTTATCCAACAGTCATTTTTTGTGGTGGGTTAGATAGTTTACAAAGTGATTATGTTAACTTTTTTAGGCGCTACTTATCACCAAAAGGTATCGCGATGTTAACCGTAGATATGCCATCTATTGGTTATTCTGTTAAGCAGAAACTCAGCGAAAATACCTGTCAATTGCATGGCGATATTTTACAGCAGTTGGGAGATATTCCATGGATTGATCACACTCGAGTGGGCGTAATGGGATTTCGGTTTGGTGCCAATATTGCGGTGCGTTTAGCCTATCTTTATCCAAAATTGATTAAAGGTGTTGTGGCATTAGGGCCATTAATTCATGCCTTTTTTACTCAAGCGGAATTACAGAAGAAAATCCCCATTATGTATCTCGATGTACTGGCGAGCCGCTTAGGATTATTAAATATAGATGAAAACAATCTCAGACTATCGTTAAGTAGTTATTCACTGAAAAACCAAGGGTTGATTGGTCGTCGTATGCCAGTGCCGATGATGAGTGTTTATTGGAAAGGGGATGAAATTAGTCCTAAAGAGGATTCGCAGCTCATTGCTCGCTCTTCTATGGATGGCGATATAGTAGAAATAAAAGAAAAACCACTTTATAAAGGGCTTGAACAGGCATTAACTAAAAGCGCAGATTGGATCTATGCTAAATTAATATAAATAATTTCAAACAATAACTTGCTAATTATAATAGATTATATAACAGTAGAGGTGATAAGGAGACTGAATTTATGACTTCATCTTTGCACCCTACTCGAGGTAAGTTATTAAAGCGTTTTGCTCAAATAGGACCTTATATCCGTGAGCAACAATGCCAAGAAAGCCAGTTTTTTTTTGATTGTTTAGCTGTTTGTGTAAATAAGAAAGTCACACCAGAAAAACGAGAGTTTTGGGGCTGGTGGATGGAACTTGAACGTAATGGTGAACAGTTAATTTATTATTACCAAGTTGGCCTATTCGATAAAAATGGCGATTGGGTTAATCAAGTAATAAGTAAAAAAGATGTGATTGAATCAATACATGAAACACTTATTCGTTTTCATGATTTTCTACAAGTGGCGGTAAGTGAATTAGAGATGACGCTAGTTCCAGATGAAAAAATGAGCAATTTTCCTCTTCCCCTTAAGCCCTAATTTTGTGTTAGGGCAACTTTTCATAGATTTTGCGTTATGTCAGTTGGCATAACGCTTCTCTCCTGATAAAACAGTGTATGATCTTTTAAATCAACAAAAAATGGTAAATGTTATGAGTAGCAGCCAAACGCTGGTTGTTAAATTAGGGACAAGTGTACTGACTGGTGGTTCACGACGTCTGGATCAGTCTCATATTGTAGAGCTGGTTCGCCAATGTGCAAAACAACACGAAAAAGGGCACCGGATAATTATTGTCACGTCGGGAGCAATAGCGGCAGGGCGTGAATATTTAAACTACCCCGATTTGCCCGCAACAATAGCATCTAAACAACTGTTAGCCGCTGTGGGGCAAAGTGCTTTAATTCAGGTATGGAAACAGCTATTTGCTATTTATGGTATTCATATTGGGCAAATGTTATTAACTCGCGCGGATATAGAAGATAGAGAACGTTTTTTGAATGCGCGTGATACACTGCATGCATTATTAGATAACAAGATTATTCCTGTTATCAATGAAAACGATGCCGTTGCTACTGCAGAAATAAAAGTAGGGGATAACGACAATCTTTCGGCATTAGCTGCCATTTTAGGTGGCGCTGATAAACTCCTGTTACTTACTGATATCGAAGGTCTATATACGGCCGATCCTCGTAGCAATCCGGATGCGAAGCTTATTCCAGAAGTTTTTGATATCAACGATGAATTACGTCAAATGGCCGGTGATAGTGTCTCTGGTTTAGGTACTGGAGGTATGGCAACTAAGTTACAAGCGGCCACTGTTGCAGGGCGTGCTGGTATTGACGTTGTTATTGCCGCCGGTGTTAAGCCTGATGTTATCAGTAAAGTTATTGATAATGAACCTGTCGGAACACTCTTTCATGGTTTAAAAAGCCCCCTTGAAACGCGTAAACGATGGATTTTTGGTGCTCCAGTCGCAGGGGTTATCATTGTTGATAATGGGGCTGAAAAGGCGATTAAAGAGCAGGGTAGTTCTCTTTTACCTAAAGGTATTAAAGAAATTAAAGGTGACTTTTCTCGAGGGTGTGTTATTCGCATTCAAAGTTTGCAAGGAAAAGATCTTGCTCATGGTGTCGCGCATTATAATAGTGATGCGCTACGCTTAATTGCGGGGCACCATTCGCAAGAGATTAGTCAAATTTTAGGCTATGAGTATGGCAGTGTTGCGGTTCACCGTGATGATATGATTGTGAGCTAGGGAGTATAAATATGTTAGAACAAATGGGAAAAGCGGCGCGAGAAGCTTCTTGGCACTTAGCTCAGCTATCAACCGAACAAAAAAATCAGGCACTGTTAGTCATCGCTGATTTATTAGAACAGCAAGAAGCCATTATTCTTGCTGCTAATGAAAAAGATATGGTGGCGGCACGAGAGTCTAATATTAATGCTGCAATGCTTGATCGTTTATTACTCACATCAGAACGTTTAAAAGCGATCGCTGATGATGTTCGCCAAGTTTGTCATCTAGAAGATCCTGTAGGTCAAGTGATAGATGGTCGTTTATTAGACAGTGGCTTACGTTTAGAACGCCGCCGAGTCCCTTTAGGGGTTGTTGGCGTTATTTACGAAGCTCGTCCAAATGTGACTATAGATGTAGCATCTTTATGCTTAAAAACAGGGAATGCGGCTATTCTCCGTGGCGGAAAAGAGACTCACCATACTAACCAAGCCGTTGTCGCGGTGATCCAGCAAGCACTAGAAACATGCGCTATTCCTGCGGCTGCTATTCAAGCTATCGATAAGCCAGATCGTGAATTAGTCGCAAAAATGCTAAAAATGGATGAGTATATTGATATGCTTATTCCTCGAGGTGGTGCAGGATTACATAAGTTATGTCGTGAACAATCCACTATTCCTGTGATCACGGGGGGGATTGGTGTTTGTCACACCTTTGTTGACGAAAGTGCTGATTTAGACCAAGCATTAAATGTTATTATTAATGCTAAAGTACAGCGTCCAAGCGCATGTAATTCGTTAGAAACGCTATTGGTACATGAAGCTATTGCGGAGAGTTTCTTACCTCAATTAAGTGATGCGATGGCAGCACAAAAGGTTACTTTGCATGCCAGTCAACGCGCTATAACTGCATTGAAAAAGGGACGTGCGACGGTCGTCGATGTGACGGAAGCAGATTATTGTGATGAATGGTTATCACTGGATCTGAATGTTGAAGTCGTTAATGATTTAACAGCGGCAATTGCTCATATTCGCCAATATGGTACCGCGCACTCAGATGCTATTTTAACGCAATCTATCAGTCATGCTGATCGCTTTGTACGCCAAGTTGATTCTGCTGTGGTATATGTGAATGCTAGTACACGTTTTACAGATGGTGGACAGTTTGGCTTAGGTGCTGAAGTAGCGGTGAGTACACAAAAGCTACATGCACGAGGCCCTATGGGATTAGGTGTTCTAACCACCTATAAATGGATTGGTTACGGCGACAATACATTACGTCGCTAATAATCCCTTAAATAGCTAAGCCATACTTTCATAAAGTGTGGCTTTATTTTTTTGTATTGTGAGGTATGATACTTAATACTTTACACATTGTAAATTTTAGATTACACCCATTTAGCGGGTTAACACAGCGGAGAGAGTGCATTTATGGAAAGTACAATTTACCTTATAGGACCTAGAGGTGCAGGAAAAACAACAGTAGGTAAAGCGCTTTCTCTATCTTTAGATTATCAATTTATTGATACAGATAATTGGATAACAGATAAATATCAACAAACTATTTCTTCTATGGTTGAAGCGGAAGGTTGGGATGTCTTTCGCCAACTTGAATCTGATGCGCTTATTCAAGTTAGCCAACCTAACCAAGTTATTTCAACGGGGGGAGGGATAGTGTTGGCAAAAAAAAATCGTGTTTATATGAAAAATTCAGGTGTAATTGTTTATTTACAAGCTTCACTTGAAACTTTAGTTGAGCGTTTATCTCAAGATCCTAATGAGGCACAAAGACCTAGCTTGACGGGAAAAACATTAGTTTCAGAAATACATGATGTTTTAATTAAGCGTGAGCCTTTATATATGCAATGCGCAGATATTATTGTTGATGCTGGATTATCTATTAATGATATTATTGAGGTCATTCTCGCAAAACTCGCTAAATAATTAGGAAGTTGTCCTATATAAAGACGAAAACAAAAGACAACTATTTTATTTTCATCATATCCTATTTATAGTAAGGCTAATTATAGCAAAATGAGATATGGATATGATGTTGATAGCGTTTTTTAAAACACTATTTAAATTCTTATTTCGAGTAAGAATTGAAGGACTAATTAATCAGTTTTCACAATATGAAAAATGCATTATTACGCCAAATCATACATCGTTTATTGATGGTATATTATTGCGTTTATTTTTACCGATTAACCCTGTCTTTGCTGTTTACACCTCAGTGGCTAATGCCAAACATACCAAATGGCTCAGTCGTTATGCGGATATTGTTCCTTTAGATCCCGCTAATCCAATGGCGGTTCGCCAATTAGTTAAAGAAGTCGATAAAGGCCGTCCTGTTGTTATTTTCCCTGAAGGGAGAATTACGGTAACTATTGGCTTGATGAAGATTTATGAAGGTGCTGCGTTTATTGCTGCTAAATCAGGGGCAAAAGTTATCCCTGTTAGAATAGAAGGTGCTGAATTTAGCTACTTTTCTCGAGTGCGTAAAACGTTAAATATAAAAGCAAAACTCTTTCCTAAAATCACAATAAAAGTGCTACCTGCGGTTGATTTACCTATGCCTACAGCGGAAAAATCAGCAGAGCGCCGTCGCTTATCGGGAGAAAAGCTCCGTGATATTATGATGGATGCTATTATGCAAGCACGTCCTAATATCACGCTCTATGAGGCATTTTTACAAGGAATGTCTCAGTTTGGTCGTTTCAGTCCTCTTATTTCAGATATTAATATGAAAGAGGATAGTTATCAGGGCCTATTGAAAAAAATATTAGGTGTTAGTCGTATTATTGAACGCTATACCGAACCTAATGAACGAATTGGCCTTTTACTTCCTAATACTACCGTTACGGTTGCGGCTTTATTTGGGGCGACAATGCGTCAAAGGGTTGTGGCGATGCTTAACTATACTGCGGGTAGCTTAGGTGTACAAAATGCCATGAAAGCGGCATCCATTAAAACGATTTTTACCTCACGCCAATTTTTAGAGAAAGGAAATTTATTACATATTCCAGAACAGACTCCGGATGCAAACTGGGTTTATCTTGAAGATCTCAAAGATAGCATTACTAGAGAAGATAAACGCTGGATTGCACAGCACTTACTCACTCCTCATAAAGCGATGTTAGCGCAAAAATCGACGGATGCAGCAGTTATCTTATTTACTTCTGGATCTGAAGGCACTCCGAAAGGTGTCGTTCATAGCCACTCCAGTTTATTGGCGAATGTAGAGCAAATTCGCGCTATTGCTGACTTTTCACCCAGAGATAAATTTATGGCTGCATTACCGTTATTCCATGCTTTCGGTTTAACGGTAAGTGTATTAGCACCTATCTGCTTAGGGGCACGAGTATTCCTCTACCCAAGCCCACTACATTATCGTGTAGTACCTGAATTAGTGTATGACCAAAATTGTACAGTATTATTTGGTACTTCAACTTTCTTAGGCAATTATGGCAAATTTGCTCATCCTTATGATTTTGCTCGACTAAGATATGTGGTTGCAGGGGCGGAAAAACTGTCCGAATCGACACGAGTATTATGGCAGGATAAATTTGGTATTCGTATTTTAGAAGGTTATGGGGTCACTGAATGTGCTCCTGTTGTCTCCATTAATGTACCAATGAGTGCTAAGCCATATACCGTGGGGCGTTTATTACCAGGCATGGAAGGGCGTTTAATTCCCATAAGCGGCATTACGGATGGTGGAAGATTACAACTGCGTGGTCCTAATATCATGCTTGGCTATTTGCGCGTTGAATCCCCTTATAAATTAGAGCAGCCTACAGCAATAAATGCCGAAGGTATCGAAGAAGCGGGTTGGTATGATACGGGAGATATCGTTGCTATTGATAGCGAAGGTTTTTGCACTATTAAAGGGCGTGTAAAACGTTTTGCAAAAATAGCGGGAGAAATGGTTTCTCTTGAAAGTGTAGAGCAATTAGCGGCTAAAGCCTCGGAAGGCAACCATGCTGTGGTGGCGGTAAATGATCCACGTCGAGGTGAGTCATTAGTGCTTTTTACCACCGATAAGCAACTTGATCGCAGTATGTTATCGGCATTAGCTAAATCCACTGGTGTGGCAGAAATTGCGGTACCAAAAGATATTCGTTTTCTCAAAGAAATTCCTGTTTTAGGAAGTGGCAAAACGGATTTTGTCTCGTTAAAGCAACTCGCTGAACAGGAAAATAATTAATGTCAGAGAATATAAGTCAGCCCCCATTACTGAGTAAGGGCATGAAAGCAGTATTATTATCACAGTTTCTTTCTGCATTTGCGGATAATGCTTTGTTATTTGCCATACTCGCTCAATTTAAATCAGCACTTTATCCAGAATGGAGCCAGCCTATTTTACAAATGGTGTTTGTGCTGGCTTATATTCTCTTAGCTCCTTTTGTTGGACAAGTTGCCGATCGCCAGCCTAAAGGTAGGGTGATGCTTATTGGTAATGCGTTAAAATTTGCCGGTGCTTTTCTTATTTGTATTGGAACCGATCCATTCTTAGGTTACGCCTTAGTGGGGATCGGCGCCGCCATTTATTCGCCTGCTAAATATGGTATTTTAGGTGAGTTAACCGATGGCGAGCGTTTAGTCAAAGCAAATGGCTTAATGGAAGCATCAACTATTGCGGCAATTTTATTAGGCTCTGTGATTGGTGGGCTTCTTTCCGATTGGAGCATTATCTTAGCATTAGCTGTCTGTGCGACAATGTATGCTTTGGCTGTATTGGTTAACTTTAGCATTCCCAAGTTATCACCTGCTCAAATAGGTCGAGGCTGGAATATTAAAAAAATATTCAATCAATTCTTAGCTGCTTGTGGCTCTTTATGGCGAGATAAAGAGAGCCGTTTTTCTCTGGTAGGAACAAGTATGTTTTGGGGGGCTGGCGTCACATTGCGTTTTCTATTAGTGCAATGGGTGCCTATAGCTTTGGGAATGACTGATAATACAACACCAACAATATTAAATGCGATGGTGGCGATTGGTATTGTGATTGGCGCTGGTTTAGCCGCTAAGTTTGTCACATTAAAAACGGTCCGTCGTTGTATGCCTGCAGGGGTTTTAATTGGCTTAGGTGTTGTTTACTTCTCATTACAAACCACCATTATTCCAGCCTATTTTATCTTAGTTGTTATTGGCATTTTTGGTGGCTTCTTTGTTGTACCATTAAATGCTTTGCTACAAGATAAAGGAAAGCATAGTGTGGGAGCGGGGAATGCCATTGCTGTACAAAATTTAGGTGAGAATACCGCAATGTTACTGATGCTAGGTTTGTTCTCACTAGTCACCAGTATGGGTGTTTCCGTTATTACAATTGGTATTGGCTTTGGTGCTATCTTTGCGCTAGCAATTGGTGGATTATGGTTATGGGATTGCACCAGAAAGAGAGCTGAATAACGTTAATTGAGAGTCGAGGTGAAACAACCTTCATGATAAATAATGATGAAATGACCCATCTGAGCATTGAAGTCGGTCAGGCACTGCTAGAGCGAAAAAAAACGTTAACTACTGCAGAATCATGTACTGGAGGATGGATTGCAAAAGTCATTACTGATATAGCAGGTAGCTCGGATTATTATCATCGAGGTTTTGTGACTTACAGTAATCAAGCTAAACATGACATGATTGGTGTAGATGAGCAAACATTGTCTGATTTTGGTGCCGTGAGTGAACAAGTTGTCTGTGAGATGGCAAAAGGGGCACTGCTAACAGCAAATGCAGACTATGCTGTATCGGTTAGTGGTATTGCAGGTCCCGGCGGCGGTAGTGAAGAGAAGCCCGTTGGTTTAGTTTGGTTTGGCTTTGCAATAAAAACCCCAGAGGGGCTTCGAGTGGTTGCTAAACACTGTATTTTTAGTGGATCACGAGAGGAGGTGAGAGCCAAATCTGTGATTTTCTCTTTAAAATCAATTCTTAAAGAAATTATTAATAATTAACTTGATACTGTATGATTATACAGTATAATGAGTTTCAACAAGCAAAATCATATACGTTTTAATGGTAGTGACCCATCTTTATGCTTCACTGCCCAGAGGGAGATAACATGGCTATTGATGAAAACAAACAAAAAGCATTGGCCGCAGCACTTGGTCAAATTGAAAAGCAATTTGGTAAAGGTTCTATCATGCGTCTGGGCGAAGACCGTTCCATGAACGTAGAAACTATCTCTACAGGATCTTTATCATTAGACGTTGCTTTAGGTGCAGGTGGATTGCCACGTGGCCGTATTGTTGAAATCTATGGCCCTGAATCTTCTGGTAAAACAACCTTGACTCTACAAGTTATTGCCTCTGCTCAGCGTGAAGGAAAAATTTGTGCATTTATTGATGCTGAACATGCATTAGACCCAATTTATGCTCAAAAGCTAGGTGTCGATATCGATAATCTACTCTGCTCTCAACCTGACACAGGTGAACAAGCACTGGAAATTTGTGATGCATTATCTCGCTCTGGTGCGGTCGATGTTATTGTCGTGGACTCCGTGGCAGCATTAACACCAAAAGCTGAAATTGAAGGTGAAATTGGTGATTCACACGTTGGTTTAGCCGCACGTATGATGAGCCAAGCTATGCGTAAACTAGCGGGTAACCTTAAAAACTCTAATACACTGCTGATTTTCATTAACCAAATTCGTATGAAAATCGGTGTTATGTTTGGTAACCCAGAAACCACGACCGGTGGTAATGCGCTTAAATTCTATGCTTCTGTTCGTTTAGACATTCGTCGCATTGGCTCTGTCAAAAATGGTGATGAAGTCATTGGTAGTGAGACTCGCGTTAAAGTTGTTAAAAATAAAGTGGCTGCACCGTTTAAACAAGCTGAATTCCAAATTATGTACGGTGAAGGTATTAATACCTATGGCGAACTGATTGATTTAGGTGTTAAACATAAGTTAGTAGAGAAAGCAGGTGCTTGGTATAGCTACAATGGCGAAAAAATTGGTCAAGGTAAAGCTAACGCAACCAATTACTTAAAAGAACATCCTGAAATGTACAATGAGTTAAACACTAAATTGCGTGAAATGTTGTTAAATCATGCTGGTGAATTCACAAGTGCTGCGGATTTTGCAGGTGAAGAGTCAGACAGTGATGCTGACGACACAAAAGAGTAATTAGCTGGTTGTCATGCTGTTTGTGTGAAAATAGACCTTAAATCATTGGCTATCATCACGACAGCATCCCATTGAATAACTTGTTTGTATAAATTTTATTCAGATATCAAAGGAAGCCTTAAAAAAGCTTCCTTTTTGTTTTATGTAAAAATTAACCACTCAGTGGTAGTGAAAAATTAGTTTATTTTTCACTGTTTTTCTTTTTTTTGCAATTTATTACTATTTTATCAGCAATAACGATATTTTTATCTTTGGGTGGTTTTACACTATGTAAGTGTTTATATAGTGAAGATTTGGTGATGTATTCTATTGGTTATTTATAACATCATATTTCTTTTACATGTTTGAAAAAATAGCATTAAAATAAATTGTTAGCATCTATCTATATAGATAATCAATCTCTTTGACTACGAGAGAAATGGATTTTTGCTACTTTATTATTTTAAATTTATCAGTAAATATATTTAGTTAAATGATTCTGGCGGGATTTTTATTCAGAAAAATTAAATATGTAATGGGAATATTGGCTTTTTTTGATAATACAGATTTAGGATAGCTGTTGCGAGCAAATGAGCAAAATGCTATTGATAATAAAATAAAAATGACGAAAAAATTATTTAATAGTTTTATTATGAAATTATCGTCATTACCTTCTCATATCTTACAAAATTCGCCTCGATTTGGTTAAAACGACCTATCTTGAAGTATGTTGCTACTTTCAGAAAACTACTAGACGATTTACAATGTCAACTCGAATAAGTTTATCGGGGGTTTTACTTCTGAGCGAAGAAATTCTATCTTATCCCTACTTATGTATTCGTTGGCTAAGTAGAGGTAAAACTAAACCTCCTCTAACTAGATTTCTAATTTCTGTTTTTCCAGCTTGATTTCGGGATAATTATGAGCAAAAGCACCGCTGAGATCCGTCAGGCGTTTCTCGACTTTTTTCATACTAAAGGACATCAAATAGTACCAAGCAGTTCTTTGGTTCCAAATAATGATCCAACATTGCTGTTTACAAACGCAGGGATGAACCAATTTAAAGATGTATTTCTTGGATTGGACAACCGACCTTATTCCCGAGCGACAACCGCGCAACGTTGTGTGCGCGCGGGTGGTAAACATAATGATTTAGAAAATGTGGGTTATACAGCACGTCACCATACATTTTTTGAAATGTTAGGTAACTTTAGTTTTGGTGACTATTTCAAACATGATGCCATTAACTTTGTCTGGGAATTATTAACTGGCAAAGAGTGGTTTAACTTACCTAAAGAGAGACTTTGGGTAACCGTTTATGCCACTGATGATGAAGCTTATGATATCTGGAATAAAGAAGTCGGTGTTCCAGCTGAGCGCATTATTCGTATTGGTGATAATAAAGGCGCACCATTTGCTTCAGATAACTTCTGGCAAATGGGAGATACGGGGCCTTGTGGTCCATGTACTGAGATATTTTACGATCATGGTGATCATATTTGGGGGGGACCGCCAGGAACACCTGAAGAAGACGGTGATCGCTATATTGAGATCTGGAATATCGTCTTTATGCAGTTCAACCGTAAATCAGATGGTACAATGGATCCATTGCCGAAGCCTTCTGTTGATACGGGAATGGGATTAGAGCGTATTACTGCTGTACTACAGCATGTTAATTCTAACTATGATATTGATTTATTCCGCGCATTAATTAAATCCGTTGCTGAAGTGACTAATGCGACAGACTTAGCAAATAAATCATTACGTGTGATTGCCGACCATATCCGTTCTTGTTCTTTCCTTGTTTGTGATGGTGTCATTCCTTCTAATGAAGGTCGTGGCTATGTGCTACGTCGTATTATCCGTCGTGCTGTACGCCATGGTTATATGTTAGGTGCGAAAGATACTTTCTTCTATAAACTCGTTGCACCGCTTATTGATGTAATGGCTGAAGCCGGTAAAGAACTTAAGAATCAACAAGAAATCGTTGAAAAAGTACTTAAAACGGAAGAAGAGCAGTTTGCACGTACTTTAGAGCGCGGTTTACAATTATTAGATGAAGAGCTAGAAAAATTAACCGGTGATACTTTAGCGGGTGAAACGGCTTTCCGTCTTTATGATACATACGGTTTCCCATTAGATTTAACTGCGGATGTTTGCCGTGAAAGAAATATCAAAGTTGATGAAGAAGGCTTTGAATTGGCAATGGAAGAGCAACGTAAACGTGCTCGTGAATCTAGCGGTTTTGGTACTGACTATAACGAACTGATTAAAGTCGATAGTCGCAGTGATTTCTCAGGTTATGACCATAATGAGCAACAAGGTACTATTAATGCAATTTTCCATAATGGTCAAACAGTCACTGAGCTTAAAGCAGGTGAAGAAGGGATTATCTTCTTAGATAAAACGGCTTTTTATGCTGAGTCTGGTGGCCAAGTAGGTGATAAAGGTCTTCTAATTGGCAAAGATAGCCAGTTTGAAGTTACCGACACGCAAAAATATGGCAAGGCTATTGGTCATATTGGTAAAGTCATTTCTGGATCTTTTATTGTTAATCATAAGATCAATGCAGTCATTGATGTGGCTCGTCGTGATGCTATTCGCTTAAATCACTCAGCAACGCATTTATTGCATGCGGCATTACGCCAAGTATTAGGCACTCATGTTACCCAGAAAGGCTCTTTAGTTAACGATAAATATCTGCGTTTTGACTTCTCTCACTTTGAAGCAGTAAAACCAGAACAGTTACGTGAAATTGAAGACATTGTTAACGCGCAAATCCGCCTTAACTCGCCGGTTGTCACCGAGTTAATGGATCTTGAAGATGCGAAGCAAAAAGGTGCGATGGCACTCTTTGGTGAGAAATATGAAGAACGTGTTCGTGTTTTAACCATGGGGGATTTCTCAACTGAACTTTGTGGTGGTACTCACGCAGCCAGAACGGGTGATATTGGTCTATTCCGCATTATGAGTGAATCAGGGACTGCGGCCGGTATTCGCCGAATTGAAGCGATTACGGGGGCTACAGCGATTGAAAGTGTTCATGAGCAATCGGATCTGATTTCTCTTGTGGCTCATGCACTTAAAAGTGATGGTAGTAATTTAGTTGAGAAAATTAAAACGGTTCAAGAAAAATACCGTTCATTAGAAAAAGAACTTCAACAACTGAAAGATCAGCAAGCAGCTCAAGAAAGCTCCTCGTTAGGAAGCCAAGCTAAGAATGTGAAAGGTATCAAACTTTTAGTTCGTGAACTGAATAATGTTGAACCAAAAATGTTAAGAACAATGGTTGATGATTTAAAAAATCAATTAGGTTCAGCAATAATTGTACTTTCTACTATTTCTGATGGTAAAGTGAGCTTAATTGTCGGTGTGACTAAGGATTTGACTGCTAAAATAAAAGCAGGTGAGCTAATTAGTTTTGTCGCTCAGCAAATCGGTGGTAAAGGTGGTGGTCGCCCTGATATGGCACAAGCTGGTGGTACAGATGTTGAAGCGTTACCCGCTGCTTTAGCGAGTGTTGACGAGTGGGTAGAATCGCATCTTTAAGCGATAGCTACCTGAAAAAGCGTTATCCCTAGTTTTTAGGGGTAACGCTTTATGTAATATTGACAATCCGTTAAATAATCAATCACAAAATTTATATTTTGTTATGAAGTATGGGCTATATGTGATAAATAATGATTATACGAATTGACAATGTATGATGGATAATGGCCGGGAAATTCTAGAGACCCGACTCTTGTAAATTTTCAAGGAGCAAAGAATGCTTATTCTAACTCGTCGAGTTGGTGAAACGCTTATGATAGGCGATGATGTAACCGTAACCGTTTTAGGGGTTAAAGGTAATCAGGTACGTATTGGCGTAAATGCCCCCAAAGAAGTATCTGTCCATCGTGAAGAGATCTATCAACGAATTCAGGCCGAGAAAACTCAGCCCACAGATAACTACTAAGCAATCTCTTATTTTTAGCTAGTTACCCTTTCTTCGTAAGCGTCCACACTTTTGCCGGGTCTGGGCGCTTTTCTTTTCTATAGAACTTTCCATTTTCTTTCTCGTTCTTCACCTCGCTTTTTTGAACTGTATTTATTATTACACTATCCGCTTATTCTGATTGACAGAATTGAAAGTCTTTTTACTGCTTATCATTCGATTCATAATTATTAGTAGGGGGAATAAAATTATTCGTCGATGAGATAAAATGCTTGAATGATTTTTCATCAGCGATATCATGGTATTCAGTTCTTTTTTAGCCTTTCTTGCTGATAAACGCATCAGTTTGTTTGTGAAGTGTTCAAACGAACCTATATTCGTAAAAAGTTGAGAAAAATTGTTTGACTTCTCAGGCTGAGAAAGTAATATGTGCGCCACACAGAGACGAGATGTTCACAAAGAACTTCTTCGAGTGGTTCTAAATATGGTGAGATGGCCGAGAGGCTGAAGGCGCTCCCCTGCTAAGGGAGTATGCGGTCAAAAGCTGCATCGAGGGTTCGAATCCCTCTCTCACCGCCATTTAGATTTGCATCCTTAGCTCAGCTGGATAGAGTACTCGGCTACGAACCGAGCGGTCGGAGGTTCGAATCCTCCAGGATGCACCATATTCCAACCCCATGATTAAATGTATGGGGTTTTTATTTTGGTGCAAATAGTGAATAATTTGCATTAAAAGAGTAAAATTAAACAACGTGCATCCTTAGCTCAGCTGGATAGAGTACTCGGCTACGAACCGAGCGGTCGGAGGTTCGAATCCTCCAGGATGCACCATCTTTTTATAAAGTTAGCTTATCTTAGTTAAATTAGTACGACTGCATCCTTAGCTCAGCTGGATAGAGTACTCGGCTACGAACCGAGCGGTCGGAGGTTCGAATCCTCCAGGATGCACCATCTTTAAAGCCTCGCTTATCGCGGGGCTTTTTGCTTTTTCTCTTTCCTGCATTGTTTATATATTATCGATTTGTTTCGCATCAACTAATAACGCCGATATCATCTAATCAGCGACAATTTGGTGACTTTGCGATAAAGTAACTGTTATCTACTTATTAACATTAACCAACGCGGGAGGTCACCTTTGATCCCGGACGTATCTAAAGCGCTTTCTTGGTTGGAAGCCCATCCTAAAGTTTTATGTGGTATCCACCGTGGTATAGAGCGAGAAACCTTAAGAGTTACTCCTGATGGTCATTTAGCGGCTACAGGACACCCTGTCGAGCTAGGTAAGTCACTCACTCACAAGTGGATCACGACAGATTTTGCTGAGTCTCTGTTAGAGTTTATTACTCCTGTTGACGATAATATTGATCACACCTTACATTTTTTAAGTGATTTGCATCGCTATACGGCACGTCATTTAACCAATGAGCGTATGTGGCCGATGAGTATGCCTTGCTTTATTGAAGCCGAAGATAAAATAACATTAGCGCAATTTGGTACCTCTAATGTTGGGCGTTTTAAGACGTTATATCGTGAAGGGCTGAAAAATCGTTATGGTGCGTTAATGCAAACTATTTCTGGTGTGCATTACAATTTTTCGTTACCTATCGAATTTTGGCAAGCGTGGGCAAATATCACCGATGAAGAAACAGGTAAAGAGGCGATTTCAGACGGTTATTTACGTTTGATCCGTAATTACTACCGTTTTGGTTGGATAATTCCTTTTTTCTTTGGTGCTTCGCCAGCTATTTGTGGTTCATTCTTAAAAGGTCGAAAAACCAATTTACCCTTTGAAAATACCCCTAAAGGCGCAAAATACTTACCTTATGCAACTTCGTTGCGCTTAAGTGATTTAGGCTATACCAATAAGTCACAGAGTGATTTAGATATTACTTTTAATCATCTAGAGACTTATGTGAAAGGTTTGAAAAAGGCCATTCATAAACCGTCAGAAGAATTTGCTAAATTAGGTGTAAAGAAAGACGGTAAGTATATTCAATTAAATACTAACGTATTACAAATTGAAAATGAATTATATGCGCCTATTCGTCCTAAACGCGTAGTCAAAGGGGATGAATCACCTTCTGATGCATTATTACGTGGTGGTATCGAATATATCGAGGTTCGCTCATTAGATATCAATCCATTTACGCCTATCGGTGTTGATGAAACACAAATCCGTTTCTTAGATTTATTCTTGATTTGGTGTGTATTAGCGGATGCACCAGAAATGAATGCAGAAGAATTGGCCTGCTGTCGTGCAAATTGGAATAACGTTATTCTAGAAGGGCGTAAGCCAGGTCAAGTTATTGGCATGGGTTGTGGTGAAAGAAAAGAGCCATTAGCACAAGTGGGGAAAGCGCTTTTTGCTGACTTACAGCGCGTAGCTAAGGTATTAGATAGCTGTTCTGGAACTAAATATCTAGAAGTTTGCCTTAAGTTAGAGGAAATGTTTGATAATCCGCAATTAACTTTCTCTGGCAGATTATTAGAAAAAATTAAAGCACAGGGTATTGGCGGTTATGGTCTATCTTTAGCTGAAGAATATCATCAACAATTAATCAATACCGCTTATGAAGTGTTAACAGATGATGCTTTTGAACATGAGAGAATTTCATCTATTAAACGTCAGGCAGACTTAGAAAAGAGTGATACCATTTCTTTCGATGAATATTTGAAGCTCCATGCTGGGCCAAATAATGATGGTGTGGCTTCTTAAAACTCAGATAGAAAAAAGCCACACTAAAATTTGTGTGGCTGAATAAATTCTATAGAGAAATAGGGATGATAACATTTTGCGCGTATTCATTACTAAGACCGAGGCGCTCGCAGAAAGTTTCATGTTCTCTTAAAAATATTTAAAAATTTTCTTAGGAGGTTTTTTATGCCGTTATTGGATAGCTTTACTGTTGACCATACACGTATGTCTGCACCTGCGGTACGCGTTGCTAAAACGATGAAAACACCCTCTGGTGATACTATTACCGTTTTTGACTTACGCTTTACTGTCCCAAATAAAAAAGCCATGCCTGAGAAAGGAATTCATACGTTAGAGCACTTATTTGCAGGTTTCATGCGTAATCACTTAAATGGTGAAGGTGTTGAGATCATCGATATTTCGCCAATGGGATGTCGTACAGGCTTTTATATGAGCTTAATTGGTCAGCCTGATGAGCAACGTGTTGCTAATGCATGGAAGGCAGCTATGGAAGATGTATTGAAGGTTAAAGATCAAAACCATATTCCTGAGCTTAATGTCTACCAATGCGGAACTTATGAAATGCACTCGTTAGCTGAAGCTCAAGATATTGCACGAGACATTTTATCTCACACTATTGGCATTAATCATAATGATGAATTAGCACTACCAGAAGACAAACTCAAAGAGTTACAAATCTAGTTACAGTTGCTTTATAGATAAAGAGACAATAACTCAAGCTATTTGATCTTGATTTGTTGTCTCTTTTAATTTGATGGGTGATTTATCATAACGGCCAACGCCAATTGCATTGAACCGCTATTAATAATCGCTAGTGACGAGAGGGCGTAAGATGGCGGATCAAGGCTTTCTTAATCACATTGTCTTGCACTTCCAACACTTCAAATTCATAACCATCAATCGTTATTTTGGCACCTACTACGGGTAAATCACCCAACTCTTCAATAATAACCCCATTAATTGTTCGTGCTTCATTTTCTGGTAAATGGCAAGCAAAGGCTTTATTGATATCTCGGATATTAGTTGTGCCATCCACTAATAGTGAACCATCTTTTTGTGGGATCACTTCTTCTGCTAAAGAAGGAGACATTGAGGTAGTAAAATCACCGACAATCTCTTCTAGGATATCTTCAACAGTGACTAATCCTTGAATTTCACCATATTCATCGACGACAATACCGGCTTTTTCATTATTACGTTGGAAATTAACTAGTTGTAAGCTAAGTGGTGTACTTTCTGGGATAAAATAGATTTTATCAGCCGCTTTAATCAAAATTTGTTTAGTAAATTCTTTCTTCTCTGTCATAAGACGGTAAGCTTCGCGTACTCGTAGCATACCAATGACATCATCGAGGGTATCACGATAAAGGACAATACGCCCATGAGGGGAGTGAGTTAACTGTCTGACAATGGATTTCCACTCATCATTGACATCAATACCAAAAATTTCATTTCTTGGTACCATAATATCGCCAATGGTCACTTTTTCTAAATCCAAAATAGAAATCAGCATATTTTGGTTACGCTGTGACAGTTTCGATTTTGATTCATTCACAATGGTGCGTAGTTCTTCTTTTGATACCGCATTACCCTGTATTACGGGGGATTTAATACCGAAAATGCGCATAAACACTAAGGTAATTTGGTTAAAAAACCACACAACGGGCAACATGATTTTCTGTAAAGGTGACAAAAGAACGCTACTTGGATAAGCGAAACGTTCTGGATAAAGCGCTGCGATAGATTTTGGTAGTACCTCAGCAAAAATAAGAATGACAAAGGTTAATACACCTGTTGCAATAGCTACTCCTGCATCACCATATAAACGCATTCCTACAATAGTGGCGAGAGCGGAGGCGACAATATTAATCAGGTTATTACCAATTAATACTAAGCTAATCAATCTATCGGGACGCTGTAATAGTTTTTCTACTCTTTTGGCAGAGCGATTACCTTGTTTGGCTGCGTGGCGTAGCCGATAACGATTGATAGTCATCATGCTAGTTTCAGTGCCTGAAAAATAGGCTGAGGCAAAGATCATACCGATAAGTATGATAATGAGCGTTGTTGTCGACACATGCTCCAAAATTGAGTTCCTTTTGCTACCTTAAAATGAAAAGATTAATTAAGCATTAACTCTTGCAATAAACGATTACCAAAAAAAGCTAATGTCAAAATAATGGCACCGATCAGGTTAAAAATAACCACTTTTTTCCCACGCCAACCCTCACGGAAGTGTCCCCATAATAAAATGATGTAGACAAACCACGCAATAATAGAAAATATTGATTTATGGATATTTTCTTTACCAAAGATATTATCCATATATAACAGGCCGGTACACAAGGTTAATGTCAGTAATACTACCCCCACTTGGGTAATATGAAACATTTTACGTTCAATTGACATTAATGGTGGCATTTGTGGTGAAAATTTTAGTTTCTTATTTTTTAGTTGATAGTCGAGCCAGCTGAGTTGTAAGGCATATAAAGCAGCAATTAACAAAGTGGCGTAACTTAATAAAGCAAGCCCAATATGAATAAAGAGCGATGTGCTACTTTCAAGGTGGGTGACAAACTCACCTGGCATCAAGGCGGCAATAATGAGATTGACTATGGAAAAGCAATAAACAATAGGCAGCAAAAACCAAGCTCTACCACGGGAAGCAACAATGGTCATGATAACGCAGACCATTAAACTGACCACCGCCCCTAAATTGGTGAGTGACAGATTTTGCCCGCTATGTGGACGGAAAATCAAAAATTTTAATGAGATAGCATGGGTCACAAGGGCGACCACCGCAAAAAGCAGCGCTAATCCACGGTATCCATTTTGCTCTTTTCTCAGCAAACTGGGGAGAATAAACACCAGACTGAGTAAATAAGCGCAGACAGCAACGATAGAGATTGATATAACGGGCATAGTTTCGCTTACATAATAGGGTACATAATTGCTTAGTATAGCGCTAGGTGAATTCCGCTCCAACTATTGAAGTCATTAAGCGTAAATCTCTATGCAGAGATCTGCGCGTCATCGTGATATAATCGATGAAATAGACGACAGACAAGCCCAACTTTAACACTGAGCTAAGATAATGTTTGAGAATTTAAGTGACAGATTATCGCGCACATTGCGCAATATCAGCGGCAGAGGCCGACTGACCGAAGAAAACATTAAAGACACACTGCGCGAAGTGCGTATGGCTTTATTAGAAGCTGATGTGGCTTTGCCCGTGGTTCGTGAGTTTATTGCACGTGTCAAAGAGAGTGCAGTAGGTCATGAAGTTAACAAAAGTCTGACCCCAGGTCAGGAGTTTGTCAAAATTGTACAAAATGAGCTGGTAAATGCGATGGGAGAGGTCAATAACGATCTTGACCTTTCAGCTCAGCCACCTGCCGTGGTATTAATGGCTGGTTTACAGGGTGCGGGTAAAACGACAAGTGTTGCTAAACTTGGTAAATTTTTAAAAGAGAAAAAGAAGAAGAAAGTATTAGTAGTTTCTGCTGACGTCTATCGTCCCGCAGCGATTAAACAACTGGAAACCTTAGCCGAAACGGTTGGTATTGACTTTTTCCCTTCAACGGTACAAGAAAATCCCGTCACCATTGCTAGCAATGCGTTAAAACATGCTCAGCTCCAATTTTATGATGTATTGCTGGTGGATACTGCGGGTCGTTTACATGTTGATGAAGGCATGATGGAGGAGATCCAACTTCTTCATAAAGCAATCAATCCAGTAGAAACCCTATTCGTTGTTGATGCAATGACAGGGCAAGATGCTGCTAACACCGCAAAAGCCTTTAATGAAGCACTCCCTTTAACAGGGGTGGTATTAACTAAAGTTGATGGTGATGCTCGTGGTGGTGCCGCATTATCTATTCGTCATATCACAGGGAAACCAATTAAATTCCTCGGTGTTGGTGAAAAAACAGAAGCATTAGAACCTTTCCATCCCGATCGTATTGCCTCACGTATTTTAGGCATGGGCGATGTTCTTTCATTAATTGAAGATATCGAAAGTAAAGTTGACCGAGCGCAAGCTGAAAAGCTGGCAACTAAACTAAAAAAAGGGGACGGTTTTGATTTAAATGATTTCTTAGATCAGTTAAAGCAAATGAAAAACATGGGGGGCATGGCGAGTATGCTAAGTAAAATGCCCGGCATGTCTCAGGTGCCTGATGCGGTGAAATCACAAATGGACGACTCAATTTTAGTCAAAATGGAAGCTATTATTAGCTCAATGACGAAAAAAGAGCGCCAAAAACCTGAAATCATCAAAGGTTCTCGTAAACGTCGTATTGCGATGGGATCGGGAACACAAGTGCAAGACGTCAACCGCTTATTAAAGCAGTTTGATGATATGCAACGTATGATGAAAAAGATGAAGAAGGGCGGCTTGGCTAAGATGATGCGTGGCATGAAAGGTATGATGCCACCAGGCTTTCCAGGTCGCTAAAAGCAAAAAGTCCGAAAAAAACGTCGCTTTGGATTGCTTTTTTCGCCAAAGTGAGTAAACTTTTCGGGCTTTTTATATGACAACCGGACGCCATTCCTCGATGGGGTCTGGTTGTTTTGTTAACTAATGAGGATGTTATGGTAACAATTCGTTTAGCTCGTGGCGGCGCAAAAAAGCGTCCGTTTTACCAAGTAGTCGTGACCGATAGCCGCAATGCGCGTGATGGTCGTTTTATTGAACGTGTAGGTTTTTATAACCCACTGGCAACCGGTAATGCAGAAGAATTACGTTTAGACGTAGACCGTGTTGAACATTGGGTTGCTCAAGGCGCAACTGTTTCAGAACGTGTTGCTGGCCTGATCAAATCAGCGAAGAAAAGCGCTTAATCTGTCGCGGTGGTAACAATGAGCGAACAAAAAACCTTTAAAGAGCCTGTAGAACCTATTGTTATGGGTAAGTTGGGCTCACCTTACGGGATCCGTGGTTGGCTCAGAGTTTTTTCTTCCACCGAACATGCCGAAAACATTTTTGAATATCAACCGTGGTTTATTCAACGACATGGTCAATGGGAATCCATTGAGATAGAAACTTGGAAACACCACAATCAAGATATTATCGTCAAGCTAAAAGGTATTGACGACAGAGATGCTGCAAATATTTTGACTAATTTTGAAATTGTCGTAAGTGCTACACAACTTCCTGATCTAGACGGTGAGTATTACTGGAAAGATCTGATGGGTTGTCAGGTAGAAACTGACAAGGGCTACGATTTAGGTGTCGTTAACGACATGATGGAAACGGGCTCAAATGATGTCATGGTAATCAAAGCAAATCTGAAAGATGCATTCGGTGTCAGGGAGCGGTTAGTTCCGTTTCTTGATGGGCAGGTTATCAAGAAAGTCGATCTCTCAGCGAAAAAAATTATCGTTGATTGGGATCCTGGTTTTTAGATTCTCCGGTTAACGGTTCTCAACAGTGGGACAGTGCAAATGTGGATTGGGGTAATTAGCCTATTTCCTGAAATGTTCCGCGCTATAACCGAGTACGGGGTGACTGGTCGGGCAGTGAAGCATGGTCTGCTGAATGTGGAATGTTGGGATCCCCGAGATTTCACTTATGACAGACATCATACAGTAGATGATCGCCCCTATGGCGGTGGTCCCGGTATGTTGATGATGGTACAACCGTTAAGGGAAGCTATTCATCAAGCAAAAGCTGCGGCAGGTGATGGTGCAAAGGTGATTTATTTATCACCTCAAGGGCGCAAACTCGATCAACAAGGTGTTTGCGAATTGGCCACAAATGAGAAATTAATTCTGGTTTGCGGTCGGTACGAAGGAATAGATGAGCGTGTCATTCAGACCGAAATCGATGAAGAGTGGTCTGTTGGTGATTACGTATTAAGTGGTGGGGAACTCCCTGCCATGATAATGATAGATGCAGTAGCACGTTTTGTTCCTGGTGTTCTTGGACATGCGGCTTCGGCGAAAGAAGACTCTTTTGCAGAAGGATTACTGGATCATCCTCACTATACTCGTCCAGAGGTGTTAGATGGTATGGCGGTTCCGGCAGTGTTACTGTCTGGTAATCACGCTCATATTAATCGCTGGCGTATGAAACAATCGCTGGGCCGGACCTGGCTAAGAAGACCTGAGCTTCTGGAAAGCCTAGCTCTGACTGACGAGCAAAGAGTGCTGTTAGCAGAATTCCAGCAGGAACATTTGCAAAGAACAGCAGAGTAAGTCTGACACAAAGTGTCATTAATATCAGTTTACCTAGGGTAAGAGAGTTATTATGAGCAATATTATTAAACAAATCGAACAAGAACAAATGAAGCAAGATGTACCTTCATTTCGTCCAGGCGATAATGTAGAAGTTAAGGTATGGGTCGTTGAAGGTTCTAAAAAACGTCTGCAGGCATTCGAGGGCGTGGTTATCGCTATTCGTAACCGCGGTCTGCACTCTGCATTTACTGTTCGTAAAATTTCTAATGGCGAAGGTGTTGAGCGTGTATTCCAAACTCACTCCCCAGTCGTAGATAGCATCACAGTTAAACGTCGTGGTGCGGTTCGTAAAGCTAAACTGTACTACCTGCGTGAGCGTTCAGGTAAGGCTGCACGTATTAAAGAGCGTCTTAACGCTAAATAATACGCTTTCGCACATCCGAAAGTTATGGTTAAAAGGCCAGCATCAGCTGGCCTTTTTTTGACTATAACCTGCTCTATTTCCTCTAATGTCTTCTATCTTTTTATAAGCACTCGACAATAACTCACCTCCTTGCCTATTTTTCTCATCATTAAATAACATCTCTTATAAAGTCGTTTCATCTGCTAGGTGAAGGCCAATTTCTTGCGGGTGTAAAATTAAAATTACAGTCTGCTATTTTTATTTTATCTTAGTCACATTTTTTGTGTTATTTTGATATTTACAATCTATTGATTTATAAAAATAAATATAATAACACCTCTATTATATAAATATATAATTACGATTATACCTTTTTTATTGAAAATATGGATTGATTTCTTTACATTGCATGTTATCTTATCGTTTAGACACACAAAAATCACAATGACAGACATAAAAAAGGTAAAGATTATGATCATGCAAAAAGACGCACTCAATAATGTCAACATCAGCGAAGAGCTGGTGTTAATTACGCCGGAAGAGTTAAAACAAAAATACCCGTTGAGTCGTAATGATCTGCATGCCATTACTCAATCACGTCAAACTATTTCTGAAATTGTTCAACGTCGTGATCCGCGTTTATTAGTGGTATGTGGCCCTTGTTCTATTCATGATGTCGATGTTGCGTTAGATTACGCAAAACGTCTAAAAGTCTTAGCGTCTGAGTTAAGTGATAGTCTGTATATTGTGATGCGTGTCTATTTTGAAAAACCTCGTACAACAGTTGGTTGGAAAGGTTTAATTAGTGATCCGTTTATGGATGGCAGTTTTGAGATGGAAAAAGGCTTACATATTGCCCGTAAACTATTAACAGAGTTGGTTCAGTTAGGTTTACCTTTAGCTACGGAAGCCTTAGATCCTAACAATCCTCAATACTTAGGTGATTTATTTAGTTGGTCAGCTATTGGGGCAAGAACGACCGAATCTCAGACCCATCGTGAAATGGCATCAGGTTTATCAATGCCTGTCGGTTTTAAAAATGGTACAGATGGTAATTTAGATACGGCTATTAATGCGATGAAAGCGGCTTCTATGCCACATCGTTTTATGGGCATTAATCAATCAGGACAAGTCTGTTTATTACAAACACAAGGCAATCCTGATGGACATGTTATTTTGCGTGGGGGTAAGAAACCTAATTACCATGAAGAAGATGTCGCGTTATGTGAAGCTCATATGATAAAAGCGGGATTAACACCATCATTGATGATTGATTGTAGTCATGGTAATTCAAATAAAGATTTTCGTCGTCAATCTGTCGTGGTTGATTCAGTGATTGAGCAAATTAAAAAAGGTAATCAATCAATAACAGGAATTATGTTAGAAAGCCATATTAATGAAGGCAATCAGTCATCAGAGCAGCCTCGTAGTGAGATGAAGTACGGTGTTTCTGTTACTGATGCATGTATTAGCTGGGAAACCACTGAATCGGTGTTAAGAAATCTGCATCAGCAAATTTCGCCAGTTTTAGCACAGCGTGCAGCGCAACTAAGAAAAGTTAGCTAACCCAATAACACTTTAATAAGAAGAGGCAAGCATAGATGGCTGAAGAATTACAAAATTTGCGAGAGCAAATTGATCAGGTGGATAAAACATTGCTTTCTTTACTCGCCAAAAGAATGCAATTGGTAGCAGAAGTGGGAGAAGTTAAAAATCGCCACGGGTTACCTATCTATGCACCAGATAGAGAAGCCGCAATGCTTGCTTCTCGACGTAATGAAGCAGAAAAAATGGGTATTTCTGCTGATTTAATTGAAGATGTTTTACGTCGAGTAATGAGAGAGTCATATAGCAAAGAAAATGATAAAGGCTTTAAAACACTTAATCCCCAATTAGGCAAAATTGTCATTGTGGGGGGGGACGGAAAAATGGGGAGACTTTTTTCTCGTCTCTTTACACTTTCTGGCTATCAAGTGGAAAGTCTTGAAGCGGATGAGTGGCAAAGTAAATCTCCGGCTATTTTTGCGGATGCTGGTATGGTGATAATCAGTGTCCCAATCCATTTAACGGTTGATGTTATTGAGCAATTACCGCCCTTGCCAGAAAATTGTTTATTGGTAGATTTAGCCTCAATCAAGCAAGCGCCTTTAGAGGCGATGTTAAAAGCACATAATGGTCCTGTTTTAGGACTACATCCAATGTTTGGTCCAGATGTGCCAAGTTTAGCAAAACAAGTAATTGCTTATTGTGAAGGGCGAGATTTATCACATTTTGAGTGGTTGCTTGAGCAACTTATGGTGTGGGGAGCAAGAGTAGAGGCTATTACTGCACAAGAGCACGATAAAAATATGAGTTTTATCCAAGCATTGCGACATTTTACTACTTTTGCATATGGGCAACATTTGGTGAAAGAGAATGTCGATTTAGCCAGTTTATTAAGATTATCTTCTCCCATCTATCGTTTAGAGCTAGCGATGATTGGTAGGCTCTTTGCTCAAGATCCACAATTATATGCCGATATTATTTTATCTTCACAAGAAAACATTAACTTGATCCGTAGATATCATCATTCATTAGGTGAAGCTATAGCCTTATTAGATATAAACACAAAAGATGATTTTATTGGCTCATTTAATAATATAAGTGATTGGTTCGGTGATTATGCTTCACAATTTATGAAAGAGAGTGGTGCGTTATTACAAAAAGCCAATGATAGCCGGATTTAGTATAAATATACATAAACGCTATACCTAATACTTATAGTAAGAAAAACGAATGACAGGTTATGTTATTCGTTTTTTATTTTATATGTTATATCTTGCGATAAATATTACCACTCATCATCACAAGGGGGCCAAACACAGCGAGTAGATTGTTGGGTATTGCTATTATGTTGACAATACTGATTAACAGTGCTGGTATCTTTGATTTTATTATCCCAAGTATAAGCGCTAGCATAAAAAGCGAATAAACTTGATAGTATAAAAATAATTAATTTCTTCATTTTCTTCTCCTAACGTTGATAGTTATAACTTAATAATCTTTCGGATCGGGGCATGGGCTTACGGTACAGCGAGTTGAACTTATATGGTGATCTAATGAATAGGAGTAATAGCCTTTTCCTTTATGAGCACTATCAACGAAATTCAAATAGCTCAAACCTAGCAGTAACATGATAATTGTATGCATATCTATTCCTTACTTATTCAATATTCACAATGAATAAAACCAATATACATTTAGAAAAAATGAGTGAAATTTCTATTTTTAGTAATCACCTAATAATGACAACATTATATTATTTTTAATTTATTTGTTATGTAATTGTTGTCTATGGGTTTAATTAGTTAATGATAAATGTTCAAGAATGTCTTTTCTTTTTAAGCTATTTGTCGGTGAGATCTTAAATTTGCATAAAATAATTAACGGATATTAAAACTATAACAACGATCAAAAAAATACCTATAACAGATGCCGTAAATTATATTGGTCGACGTTGTTTTTTTGCAAAAAGTGCTAACGATTTAATTGTATTATTTTTTATTTCTATTCCGATGCGTTTTTTAAGGGGTTAATGATGGATTTTATAATACAACTAGCCATTATATTAGTTTGTTTATTTTATGGAGCAAGGAAAGGGGGAATTGCATTAGGTCTATTAGGCGGAGTGGGGCTGGTTATTTTAGTCTTTATTTTTAATTTACCTCCGGGTAAACCGCCTGTCGATGTGATGTTAGTGATTATTGCTGTCGTCTCTGCATCTGCAACGTTACAAGCATCGGGTGGTTTAGATGTTATGTTGCAAATAGCTGAAAAATTATTAAGAAAAAATCCGAAGTATATTTCTATTGTTGCACCTCTCGTTACCTGTACCCTGACTATATTATGTGGTACTGGACATGTGGTTTATACCATTTTGCCTATTATCTATGATGTATCGATTAAAAATAATATTCGTCCAGAAAGACCGATGGCAGCCAGTACCATTGGTTCACAAATGGGAATTATCGCAAGTCCCGTATCTGTTGCGGTCGTCACCTTAGTAGCAATGTTAGGTAATGTCACTTTTAATGGTAAGCATCTTGAATTTTTAGATTTATTAGCGATTACCATTCCATCAACCTTTATTGGTATTTTAGCCATTGGGATTTTTAGCTGGTTTAGAGGTAAAGAGTTAGATAAAGATCAGCGCTTCCAAGATTTTATTTCCATACCAGAGAATCATGATTACGTTTATGGTGATACTGCAACATTGTTAGATAAGAAATTACCAATGAAAAATTGGGTAGCAATGTGGATATTCTTAGGTGCGATTGCGGTTGTTGCTGTATTAGGTGCATTTTCTGAATTACGTCCCGTATTTAATAATAAACCATTATCTATGGTATTAGTTATTCAAATGTTTATGTTATTAGCGGGCGCTTCTATTATTATTATTTGTAAAACTAATCCCTCACTTATTTCTAAAAATGAAGTTTTTCGCTCCGGTATGATAGCCATTGTTGCGGTCTATGGTATTGCTTGGATGGCAGAAACCATGTTTTCTGCACATATGAAAGAAATAGAAGCTGCATTAGGACAATTAGTTCGTGAGTATCCTTGGGCTTATGCCGTTGTCTTATTACTTGTTTCTAAGTTTGTTAATTCACAAGCCGCCGCATTAGCCGCAATAGTTCCCTTGGCTTTAGGTATTGGTATTGATCCTGCCTATATTGTTGCTTCAGCACCGGCGTGTTATGGCTATTATATTCTTCCTACTTACCCCAGTGATTTAGCCGCTATCCAATTTGACCGTTCAGGAACAACACGTATAGGTCGTTTTGTTATTAATCATAGCTTTATTTTACCGGGATTAATTGGTGTTACTGTTTCTTGTATTTTTGGCTGGGTATTTGCTGCTATGTATGGTTTTTTATAATTAGCTAAATTATCCTGGGAATAGAGTCATAAAAGTAGAAAAGCCAGATAACAATAAGCTATCTGGCTTTTGGTTATAAAGTAGGGTAATAAGCTATTGTATTTCAACGGGTACAATATTTTCTGAAGGATAGCATCCTAATACTTTGAGTGAACGAGATGTTTTTGATAAGTCATGTAATGCTTTTTGCATATTGATATCCCGTAAATTAGCTTGTACATCAATATAAAACATCTCTTCCCAAGGTGTACCATGTATTGGGCGAGACTCTAATTTAGTCATAATAATGCTGTATTGTTTTAAGGTAATTAAAGCATCAACTAATGCCCCTGCTTGTTGCCCCGTTGCCATTAAAAAGGTGGTTTTTGCAGGTACTTGTTCTGATACATCAATAGGTTTACGGGCAATCACAATAAAACGAGTAACATTAATTTGTTGATTAGCTAAATTACTAGCAAGTGGTGTTAAATTATAAAGCGATCCGCCAGCTTCACTGCCAATAGCGGCTACATGGGGAGATTGTGCTAATGCAACTTTTTCCATTGCCGCAGCTGTGCTTTCACAATATTCAATTTTCCAGTGAGGGTATTGATTTAAATAGTGACTGCACTGTTGGAATGGTTGTGGATGGCTATAAATAGTGTGTAATTCTTCTAGGCTACTCTTAACTGCTGTTAATAAAGCATGGTTTATCGGAATACGAATTTCGCCAACAATCGACAACGAGGTCGTTTGTAGTAAATCATAAACATCATTAATTGCACCAGAACTGGTGTTTTCAATAGGTAGTAAACCGTAATCTGCTTGTCCTGTTTCTACCAGTGTAAAAATATCTTCAAATTTATGGCAAGTGCAATCAACAAAAGTATCAAAATGGCGGGCTGCATATTGGCGAGCGGCAATATGAGAATAAGAACCTTTAGGGCCTAAATAAGCAATTCTTGCAGATTCATTTGCAGTCGCATTAAGGTGTTGCTGTAAAATGGCTTGCTGCGTGAGCACCGAATCTTCGATGATCATTTGAAAAATACGGCTGATATAAAAGCCATCTAATCCAACGTTTTTCCCTTTTTCGATTAATAGCTCAAGCAGTTCACGCTCACGGTTTTTATCTCGAATAGGGCGGTGGGTATTTAATTTAAATTGAGCAACTTCAGTCGATAATTGGCGTCTTTGAGCTAATAGTGAAAGTAGTTCAGAATCTAGCGCAGTGATTTTATCTCTGATTGCTAATAAATCGAGTTTTTCCATGTTAGTGCCCTATACTTTTGTATCGTACCATTTTAAATAAAAAAGCCTCCATTTTTGGAGGCTATTGTCGTTCTTACTTTTCTTTCTGAAATAAACAAAGCCTCTTTAAGAATAGAGTAAAAAGAAAAAGAAGAATGGCAAAAAAGAGTGAGTCATCATTATATGGATTGATTAACTATTTAACATATAGCTATCAAACATGATGATGGGTGAGGAGTCAAGAAAAATACAATAAAAAGCGCATCACGAGGATGCGCAGAGGCGTTTTGAGTCAGTGAATTATTCTAATTTTTAATCAAGCTTCACTACTTATATTTCATTTACGAGTAAATTTTCTTCTTTTAGGCTATTGGCCGCACGTCGAGACTCATTTTTATGCTGAACTTTATTTAATTGACGTTCCAATTTTGCCAAGAGATCATTAATTGCCGCATACATATCAACATGTTGTGCGTTTGCTACAAGTTGTCCATTCGGAGTATGAATACTTGCATCAATACTAAAACCTTTTGGATCCTTAGTGAGAATAATATGAGGGTTGATTAAATTTACCTGCCATTTGTTAAGTTTAGTTAAACGGCTTTCAATGTGTTCACGTAGTGCTGGGGTAATGTCCATTTGTTTGCTAGTGATATTTATAATCATATAGTTACCTCTTTATTACTCCATCTTGGATAGGTTCAGAATATCGTGATACACAATTTAAAACATGATCAAGATCACTTTTTGTTAGAAGTTTATATAACAAGTAATAGAAACGTGACAAATGATAAATAGCTGAAAAAGAGTGCTTGTAGAGTCGTGTTTATTCGTTCATATTAAGAGGGTTGGTCTGATGAAAAGTAAGTTTTTAGCCTTTGAATTAGCATAAAAAAACAGCAGCGCTAGGCTGCTGTTTTTGATAGTAAAAATGTTTAAGCAGGGTTGGCTGCAATCAGTGAGGCAACTTTATCTGCTTCTTGAGTTAAGCCTAGTTTTTTGTAGGCATTTTCCATATACACAAGCGCTTCACGTGTAGCTTCGGTATCTGGATAATCACGCATCATTTGTTCAACTCGATTAATAACCGCGACATAAGCCCCTCGTTTGGTATAGAATTTCGCAACAGAGAGTTCATATTTCGCTAAACGGTTTTTAAGAAAAACAAGACGCTTTGTGGCATCTGCTGTGTAGAGGCTATCAGGATAGTAGCGAACTAACTGGCTAAAGTCTTTGAAAGCCACTCTTGCATGCTGAGGATCACGGTCTGAGCGATCAATACCAAAGAATCCTTGTAATGCACTATCATCTAATGCCTGAGCGGTTAACCCACGCATATATAGAACATAGTCAATATTCGGATGGGTTGGGTTTAATCGCATAAAGCGGTCAATAGCGGAAATCGCCATTGGTAACTCAGCTGATTTATAATAAGCATAAATCAGATCAAGCTGAACTTGTTGTGAGTAAGGACCAAAAGGATAGCGATTATCGAGAGACTCCAGTTGTTTGATAGCCGCTCCATAATTGCCATCTAGCAATTTTTCTTGGCTTGTTGCATAAAGCTCAGAAGGAGACATATCAGCAGTTGCGTCTTTGTCTGAACTAGAACAGCCAGAAAGTAACAGGCTTACAGTGGCCGCTGCCACTAGGTATTTCATGCGTCTCATCACGTATTGATTATCCTCTGAATAGGTTTGGGAGTCTCTCCGTGAAGCTCCCTGAAATCGGTTATACTATAACTCATTTTAAATGAAACGGCTGTGCCGTCAAAATACTAACTTAATATAGAAACTATTTATGTCTCAACAAATACGACTTAATGCTACAGTCGCAGATTCACAGCTGGGTCAACGCTTAGATCAGGCTTTGGCCGAATTGTTCCCTGATTATTCAAGATCACGCATAAAAGAGTGGATCTTAGACAATAGAGTGCAGGTTAACGATAAAATCATCAATAAGCCAAAAGAAAAAATGCTTGGCGGTGAAAAAATTGAAGTCGATGCCTTAATCGAAGAGGATGTTCGTTGGGAGCCTCAGAATATTCCGTTAAATATCGTCTATGAAGATGATGATATTTTGGTGATTAATAAACCAAGAGATCTTGTTGTTCATCCCGGTGCAGGTAATCCTGATGGCACCGTATTAAATGCACTTCTTTATCGTTATCCAGAGATTGTTAATGTTCCCCGTGCTGGTATTGTTCATCGTTTAGATAAAGATACAACAGGTTTGATGGTTGTTGCAAAAACAGTTCCCGCTCAAACTCACTTGGTAGAAGCATTACAGCGTCGCGAAATCACCCGTGAATATGAAGCGGTTGCAACAGGAAGGATGACAGCAGGAGGGCTGGTTAATGAGCCAATTTCTCGACATCCCACCAAACGTACCCATATGGCAGTGCACCCAATGGGAAAACCTGCGGTGACGCATTATCGTGTTATGGAACATTTCCGTGCCCATACCCGCTTACGTTTGCGTCTAGAAACCGGTCGAACTCACCAAATTCGTGTCCATATGGCTCATATTCATCATCCATTAATTGGTGATCAACTGTATGGTGGTAGACCGCGTCCTTTGAAAGGGGCTAGTGAAGAATTTCGTGAGACGTTACGTCGCTTTGACCGACAAGCACTACATGCCACAATGTTACGCCTTTATCATCCTATTACCGGAATTGAAATGGAATGGCATGCACCGTTGCCTGATGATATGGTAGAACTTATTCGCGTACTAAAAGTGGACGCAGAACAGTTTAAAGATGAAATGGACTGGTAAATGACCTCATTGATTTATCCTGATTGGCCACAGCCTGACAATATTGGCGCATGTAGCACATTAAGAACTGGCGGTGTCAGTTTGCCACCTTATGACAGCCTTAATTTAGGAGCGCATGTGGGCGATGATGCGCTATTGGTAGAACAAAATAGGCGTATCATTTGTCAACAAGCTCAATTACCTGAAATGCCATTATGGTTAACACAGGTTCATGGTATTGAGGTGGTCAATTTGGATAATCAAGACAATAATTCCGTTGAAGGCGATGCCCTTTACACCTCTAGTGCTAATAAGGTGTGCGCTATCATGACCGCAGATTGTTTACCTGTGCTATTTAGTACCCTTGATGGAACGGAAGTTGGCGCTGCCCATGGTGGATGGCGCGGGCTTTGCCAAGGTGTATTACAACAGACACTCGCTCAATTTAAAGCCTCTAATGAGAAGATTATGGCGTGGTTAGGGCCAGCAATAGGCCCTAATGCTTTTGAAGTAGGGGCAGAGGTCCGCCTCGCTTTTGTTGAAAAAAATATTGCCTTTGATAGCGCATTTATTCCCCACAATGGCAAATACTTAGCTAATATTTATATGTTAGCGAGAATAATTCTGCAGGAAAGTGGGGTAAATCAGATTTATGGTGGGGACTTTTGTACTGTTAGCGATAAATCACGCTTTTTCTCCTATCGACGTGAACATACTACCGGACGTATGGCCTCATTAATCTGGATCAAATAGACGCTCTCCAACGTTTATTCTTCCTTATCCCAAATATAGGCAAATATTTTTGCTCAAAATTGTCATTTTGAGCTTGAATATTGTCTAAATGACCTCATCTATTCTCCAGTGATAAATTTTAAATCGAATTTTACTTGGAGGTGTTATGCGTCTGGATAAATTAACCAATAAATTCCAGCAAGCTCTCGCAGACGCCCAGTCATTGGCACTTGGGAACGATAATCAATTTATAGAACCCATACATTTACTGAGTGCGTTATTTAATCAACAAGGTGGCTCTATTCGCCCACTATTAACATCCACAGGTGTTAATGCCTCACAATTTAATGAAAGAATTAATGATGCATTATCTCGATTACCAAAAGTGGAAGGTGCTGGTGGAGAAGTTCACCCTTCAAACGATTTAATTAAACATCTTAATTTATGCGATAAGTTAGCTCAGAAAAAAGGTGATGAATTTATTTCATCAGAACTTTTTCTTTTAGCTGCCATGGAAAGTGGTGGTCAGGTTGCTGACATGCTAAAAGCCGCCGGAGCTAACAAAGCCAGTTTAGAATTAGCCATTGAAAAAATACGTGGTGGAGAAACAGTGAACGATCAAAATGCAGAAGACCAACGTCAAGCATTGAAAAAATATACTGTTGATTTAACAGAACGAGCAGAACAAGGCAAGCTTGACCCCGTTATTGGACGTGATGAAGAAATAAGAAGAACAATCCAGGTATTACAACGTCGTACTAAAAATAACCCAGTATTAATTGGTGAGCCTGGTGTAGGTAAAACCGCGATTGTTGAAGGTTTAGCTCAACGGATCGTTAATGGAGAAGTTCCTGAAGGTTTAAAAAATAAACGTGTGCTTTCACTTGATATGGGATCTTTATTAGCAGGGGCTAAATATCGTGGTGAATTTGAAGAGCGTTTAAAAGCGGTATTAAATGATTTATCTAAACAGGAAGGTAGTGTCATTCTGTTTATTGATGAATTACATACTATGGTTGGTGCCGGTAAAGCTGATGGTGCGATGGATGCAGGGAACATGTTGAAACCTGCTTTGGCACGTGGCGAATTACACTGTGTCGGCGCCACTACATTAGATGAGTATCGCCAATACATTGAAAAAGATGCGGCTTTAGAGCGTCGTTTCCAAAAAGTTTATGTGGCGGAGCCTACGGTAGAAGATACCATCGCCATTTTGCGTGGTTTAAAAGAGCGTTATGAATTGCATCACCATGTACAAATTACGGATCCGGCGATTGTAGCAGCAGCTACTTTGTCTCATCGTTATATTTCTGATCGTATGTTGCCAGATAAAGCAATTGACTTAATCGATGAGGCTGGTGCAAGTCTGCGTATGCAGATGGATTCAAAACCAGAAGCATTAGATAGACTGGATAGAAGAATTATTCAGCTAAAACTTGAACAGCAAGCACTGCAAAAAGAATCTGATGATGCAAGTAAAAAACGTTTAGCTATGTTAAATGAAGAACTTGCAGAAAAAGAGAAAGAGTATTCTAGCTTAGAAGAAGAGTGGAAAGCAGAAAAAGCAGAGCTTACTGGTACTCAGCATATAAAAGCAGAATTAGAGCAAGCGCGTATTGCACTAGAGCAGGCTCGCCGTAGTGGTGATTTGGCAAAAATGTCAGAGATCCAATATGGTCAAATTCCTACTTTAGAAAAACAACTTGCTGAAGCCAATAAAACTGAAGATAAGCATATGAAACTGTTACGTAACAAAGTAACAGATGCTGAAATCGCTGAAATCTTAGCACGTTGGACAGGTATCCCTGTGTCTAGAATGTTAGAAGGGGAGCGTGAAAAACTGTTAAGAATGGAACAGGAATTACATAGACGCGTTATCGGCCAAGATGAGGCGGTAAATGCAGTCTCTAACGCAATTCGTCGTAGCCGTGCTGGATTATCAGATCCAAATCGCCCAATTGGTTCGTTCTTATTCTTAGGGCCAACCGGGGTTGGTAAAACTGAATTGTGTAAAGCGCTCGCTGATTTCTTGTTTGATAGTGATGATGCGATGGTGCGTATCGATATGTCTGAGTTTATGGAGAAACACTCTGTTTCACGTTTAGTGGGGGCGCCTCCAGGATATGTGGGCTATGAAGAGGGTGGTTACCTAACAGAAGCTGTTCGTCGCCGTCCTTATTCTGTCATCTTATTAGATGAGGTAGAAAAAGCGCATCCTGATGTGTTTAATATTTTATTACAGGTATTAGACGATGGCCGCTTAACAGATGGACAAGGTAGAACCGTTGATTTCCGTAATACCGTAGTCATTATGACATCAAACTTAGGCTCGGATTTAATTCAAGAGCGCTTCGGTACTCTTGATTATCCGGCAATGAAAACTATTGTTATGGATGTTGTTGGTCACCACTTTAGACCTGAATTTATTAACCGTATTGATGAGGTAGTGGTATTCCATCCATTAGGTAAAGAGAATATTGCCGCTATTGCTCAAATTCAATTACGTCGTTTGTATCAGCGTTTAGAAGAGCGTGGTTATCACGTGACTATTACGGGAGCAGCATTAGAAAAACTGGGTGAAGTTGGATTCGACCCAATCTATGGTGCTCGTCCATTGAAACGTGCTATCCAGCAAGAGGTTGAAAACCCATTAGCGCAAGATATCTTGTCGGGTAAATTAGTTCCGGGTAAAGAAATTATCTTGGACTTAGATGACAATCAGATCATTGCAAAACAGTCATAAAGTATCTTTATATATAGTAATGATATATAGAAGATGTCATTAAATTGAAAAAGAGGCCTGAATAGGCCTCTTTTTTATGCCTGCAGTTTTGTGTTTTTAAAGGTAAATGAACAGAACAAAGAGAAGAGTACCTATTTGATCTGTTTTTTGAGCAATAAATGTTTATAAATAGCGCTAAAATAGATGCTCTGATTATTAAATATGCTGTTGAACATTTTTTTTCAAAAAACTATTGCCAGCCTCAGAAAACTCCCTATAATGCGTCCTCGTTGTCACGGCACAGGGCGCTAAGCGAACCGGCTGAGAGAACAAAATAAAAAGTGAAAAGCCTGATAAATTAGCGCTTGACACTGAA